>NZ_RJTZ01000111.1:0-9595 GCF_024343515.1 Aquitalea sp. S1-19
CGCCCGCGCCGAGCTGGAAGAGTAAGGCAATCAGCCGGCCCTGAGTGCAGCCTCCACCGCCTCGGGGTCGGCCAGCCGCTCAGGCGGCTCCATCAGCACCAAAAGCAGAAGCTGGCTGAATTCGTCGTTGAAACGGTTCGCAATATGTTCAGGGTCCGGTATCAGCCCCTTGTCGGTAACCAGACCAATCTGCACATTGCCGTCGTAGGACAGAATGGACACGCCAACGCCGATATTGCCCGACTGCGGCACCCAGAACATGGGCTGTGCCAGCCGTGCGCCGCCCAGATACAGGCTCTTTTGCGGCCCCGGCACATTCGTCATCACCGCGCTGGTCTTATTGGCCAGCAGATCGAGTATCTGCTGCTGCACAAGCTTAGGCGCCATGCCCACCACGCCCAGAATACCCAGCGCCAGCACAGCCTGATAAGAGCCTTTGAGCGCCTCCATGCGCTCGCGCACCGTATACAGGCGCGCAAGCGGGTTGGCGATGCCGACCGGCAACTCCAGCGCCACCAGACCAAAGCGGTTGCCCAGCGTCCCCCGGTCTCCCTCGCCGCGCAGATTGACCGGCACCATCACCCTGACTTCAAGCCCTTCGACCGGATCGCCCTTGGCCAGCAGATAGGCACGGATGGCGCCGGCGGCAGCAGAAAGCAGCATATCGTTGACCGAACAGGACAGCACCCGCCCGACCGCCTTCACTTCGGGCAAAGGTAAAGGCTCGGACCAGGCAACACGCTTGACCGGGCCGGGCTTGCCCTTGAGCCGGGTCGGCGAATCATTGGCCATCAAGGCAAGCTTGGCCGCTTCCGCCGCAACATCGTAGCCAATGCCGATATAGTCCATCGCCTTACGCGGATTACTGACCAGCTCCATGTATTTGAGCCATAAATTGCTCGACACTTTCATCGAAGTCAGCATCGCGGTGCTGACCGGTGCCCAAATCATATCGAGGAAGTGCCGCTCGCCCCCATCCTTGCGCTTATCCGGCAGTTTGCGCGGCTCGGCCCCGCCACCGGACACACCGCTTGCGTCATCCATCATCGACAGCAGGACATCGACCAGCGCAAGTCCGTCACCGATTGCATGGTGGATGCGCACAATCAGCGCCTGCCCGCCCAGCTTGGTATTTACCAGATGCATCTCCCACAGCGGGCGGTGCGGATTCAATGGTGTTGCACACAGATCGGCGGCAAAAGCCTGTAGCGCCTCTTTCCCCCCATCGCCGGGCAAAATAGCCCGTTTCAGGTGCTGGTCCAGATCGAAATCGGGATCTTCATGCCAGAAATAACGGCCGTTTTCAGATAGGGCGATCTGACGGAAACGGTCATAGCGCAGCATGCGCTCGCTGATGCTCTGGCGTAAGCTGGCCTGATCCAGCTCACCGTCAAAAATCATCACGCCGACAATCTGCATCAGATTATGCGGACTATCCATGCGCAACCACGCAGTATCGACGTGGGAAATAGGACTACACATTGCCATTAGCAGACTCCGGTGGAATTCAAGCAATAGCAACTGGCAGACACTCAGTGCTCGCTAAAGTGTTGATCAAAATAGTCGTGAATTGCATCTTCCAAAGCAGACTTGAACGGAATGAGCAGCCAGCCCAGCCGCACCCGGACAGTCACCTGCCCCTCATCCAGCAACAAGGAGCCATTCACGCCGCTGCGCATAAAATGCAGGACAAGCTCGTCCACCCACTCATATGCCAGCGCATGTTCATCGGCCAGCGCCTGCGCAATCGCTTCGGCCGCCTGTTTGGCGTCTGCCCGGCTTAAACCGTGACGACGAATAACCAGAATTTCACTCATTGGCGCAGTATAATGCGGCGAACAGGCAATGGCAAAAGCATAAATTTAAGCCTTGAATTTTCCAAATCACGATAGCGGGCAGGGTTATGAGCGAGCACTCACTGGATAGCCAGCACGAAGACGACAAGGCTTTTTGGCTTGCACAACTGGACAGCAAACTGACGCTGGCCCGCAGCTTGCGCGAGGCCGCGCGCAGCCGGCCACAATATGCACAAGCCCGTCTGGCACTGCGCGCCTGGCAGTCCGAACGGCTGGCTCGCACCTATGCCGATTTGCTGGACAGCGAGCGCTATGCGCCGGCGGCCAGTTTCTTCCTGCAGGAGCTTTACGGCACGCATGATGCAAGCGAGCGCGACAACGAAGTCGAACGCATCATGCCGACGCTGGAAAAGCTGCTGCCGGCCTCAGGCTTGCGTGTGCTGGCACATGCGCTGGAAATGGATGCCCTGTCCGAAACCCTGGATAACGCCATGCTGGCACAACTGGGCAATGACACCGCGCTGGATGCAACACGCTATGCCCGCGCCTATCGCGACTGCAACAACCCGGCCGAACGCGTGCGCCAGATCTGGCTGATGAGCGAAATCGGCCACACGCTGGATCATCTCACCCAAAAACCGCTGCTGGGACTCAGCCTGCAGATGATGGCCGGCCCGGCCAGACTTGCCGGCCTTGCCGACCTGCACCGCTTTTTAAGCCGCGGCTACCAGAGCTTTCGCCATATGCAAGGCGCCGCTGAATTCCTCGCCACCATTGCAGCACGCGAAGCGGCACTGATGGAGGCACTCTTTTCCGGCGGCAGCGACGGCTTGTAAGCGAGCGGGCAAAGCGCCGGCCTGCGCTGCTATAATCGCCGCCTTAGTCCATCCCTACCGATAGAGCGCATGTCTGCCTTAGCCCTTGTTGCCGAACTGAAAAAATCCCTTGCCGACTGTCTGATCCGCGACCGCCACGGCCTGCGCCGCAAGCTCTCCGATGCCGAGCAGCGTCTGAAAAAGGGCCAGGACGCAAAACGGCTACTGGATGACAGCCGCGCCGCTATCTCGCGCTCGCAGGCCAAGGTTGCCAGCCGGCGCGAACATCTGCCCAAGCCGCGCTTTGACGATGCGCTGCCGGTCAACCTCAGGCGCGACGAAATCCGCACGGCCATCGCCGAGCATCAGGTCATTATCCTGTGCGGCGAAACCGGTTCGGGCAAAACCACCCAGCTGCCCAAAATCTGTATCGAACTGGGGCGCGGCGTCCATGGCCTGATCGGCCATACCCAGCCGCGACGTCTGGCGGCACGCTCGGTTGCCAGCCGCATCGCCGACGAACTGGGCACGCCCCTGGGCGAGCATGTCGGCTTCAAAGTGCGCTTCAACGACAAACTGTCCGAACGTTCCGTGATCAAGCTGATGACCGACGGCATTTTGCTGGCCGAGACCCAGACCGACCGCTATCTGGAAGCCTACGACACAATCATCATCGACGAAGCGCACGAGCGCAGCCTGAACATCGATTTCCTGCTGGGTTATCTCAAGCAGATGCTGCCGCGCCGGCCCGACCTCAAGGTCATCGTCACCTCGGCCACCATCGATGCCGACCGTTTCTCGCGCCATTTCGACGGTGCGCCGGTGATCGAAGTGTCGGGACGCACCTATCCGGTCGAAGTGCGCTACCGCCCGCTCAAGGAGCGCGACGAGGACGAGCGCGAAGTCGAGATGGAAGACGCCATCGCCAGCGCCGTCGATGAAATCTCGCGCCAGGGCGCAGGCGATATTCTGGTGTTTTTGCCGGGCGAGCGCGAAATCCGTGATACGGCAGAAAAGCTGCGTAAGGCCGGCATCCGCGGCTATGAAATCCTGCCGCTGTTTGCCCGCCTGTCCAATGAAGACCAGCAGAAAATCTTCCGTCCCTCGGGTGGCCGGCGCGTGGTGCTCGCCACCAACGTGGCCGAAACCTCGCTCACCGTACCCGGCATCCGCTATGTAATCGACACCGGCCTCGCGCGGCTCAAGCGCTACAGCCCGCGCGCCAAGGTCGAACAGCTGCTGGTAGAAAAAATCTCGCAAGCTGCCGCGCGCCAGCGCGCCGGGCGTTGCGGCCGGGTCGAGGCAGGCATCTGCGTGCGCCTGTATTCGGAAGACGATTTCAATGCCCGCGCCGAATTTACCGATCCCGAAATCGTGCGCTCCAACCTCGCCGCCGTCATCCTGCGCATGGCGTCCTTGCGTCTGGGCAAGGTCGACGCCTTCCCCTTTATCGAAGCCCCGTCCAAGGGGCTGATCGCCGACGGCTATCAGGTGCTGCAGGAGCTGGGCGCAGTCAACGACAAGAGCGAACTCACCGCCGTCGGCCAGGAGCTGGCGCGCATTCCGGTCGACCCCAAGATTGGCCGCATGCTCCTGGCCGGGCGCGACTACGGCTGTGTACGCGAAGTGCTGATTATCGCCGCCGCCCTGTCCATTCAGGACCCGCGCGAGCGCCCGTTCGATGCGCGCGAAGCGGCCGAGCGCGCGCAGGCGCGCTTTGCCGACGACAAGTCTGACTTTTTGTCCTTCCTCTATCTGTGGGATTTTTTCCAGGACGCACTCAAACACAAAAAATCCAACCGCCAGTTGCTGGATGTATGCCACACCCACTTCCTGTCCCACCTCCGGATGCGCGAGTGGCGCGAGCTGCATGCCCAGCTGGCCGAAATCGCCAGCGATATGCGCTTGATCACGCGCGAGGCGGCGCACAGCCACGCTGCCGTGTCCGATGCCCAGCTTTCCGACAAGAAGAAAAAACAGCTGGATGCCATCGCGTTCGAGCAATTGCACAAGGCCCTGCTCACCGGCCTGATCGGCAATATCGGCCAGAAGGCGCTGGAAGGCGATGACTACACCGGCACACGCGGCGTGCATTTCCATGTTTTCCCAGGCTCGGGACTGAAAAAGGCCAAACCCAAATGGGTGGTCGCGGCCGAGATTGTCGAAACCAGCCGCCTGTATGCGCGCTGCGTCGGCAAGATAGAGCCCGAATGGATAGAAGGCCTGGCGCAGCACCTGGTGAAATACCATTATTTCGAGCCGCACTGGGACAAGGCGCGCGGCGAAGTCGTCGCCAGCGAACGCGTCACCCTGTACGGTCTGACTCTGGTTGCCAAACGTCCGGTCAGCTATGGCCGCATCGCGCCGGAAGAGGCGCGCGAGCTGTTTATCAAGGGCGCGCTGGTGGCGATGGAATACAGCAGCAACGCGCCCTTCTTCCAGCGCAACGCCCAGCTGATCCGCGATGTGGAGCAACTGGAACACAAAGCGCGCCGTCAGGATGTGCTGGTGGACGAGGACGCGCTGTACGACTTTTACGCCGAAAAGATCCCGGCAACGGTGACCGATGCCGCCAGCTTTGAAGCCTGGCGCAAGCAGGCCGAACAGGCCGAGCCCAAGATACTCTATCTCACGCGGGAAGAGCTGATGCGCCACGCGGCGCAACACGTGACCGTCAACCAGTTCCCGGAATGGCTGGAACATGCAGACGGGCGCATGCGCTTAAGATACCGCTTCGAGCCCAATCATGTACTGGACGGCGTCACGGTCGATGTGCCGCTAGCCAGCCTCAACCGGCTGGAGGCCGCGCCGTTTGAATGGCTGGTGCCGGGCATGTTGCGCGACAAGCTCACCGCACTGATCAAGAACCTGCCCAAACAGGTGCGGCGCAACTGCGTGCCGGTGCCGGACTTTGTTACCCGCTTCCTGTCGTCGCAACCAGACGAAAGCCAGGCCATCGCGCCGCAACTGGCGCGCTTTATCCTGCGCGAAACCGGTGGCGTGAAAGTCGAGCCGGTTGATTTCGATGCCCACCCGCTGCCGGCCCATCTTTTGTTCAATTTCCGCATCATCGATGACGGCAAGCAGGAAATCGGTATGGGCCGCGACCTCGCTGCACTGCAAAAGCAGTTCGGCCAGGCGGCGCAACTCACCTTTCGCGACACCAGCGCCGAATTCGAGCGCGACGATGTCACCACCTGGGACTTCGGCGATCTGCCCGAGTGCATCCAGTTTGCCCGCGCCCGCCAGCAACTCACCGGCTACCCGGCCCTCACGCTGGAAGCCGAAGGCAAGGTGGCCATCCGCCTGTACGACACCGAGCTTGCCGCCCGCCGCGCCCACCGCAAGGGCGTGGTCCGCCTGCTGCAACTGCAGCTGAAAGAGCAGATGAAGCAGCTGGGCAAAGGTCCGTCCGGCTTTACTCAGGTGGCGCTGCAGCTACGCGGCGTCGCCAATGCCGACGATCTGTTGCAAGATGCGATTGCGTGTATTTGCGACCGTGCCTTTATCGGCGACGACGAGGCACCGCGCAGCGAAAAAGCATTCAACGAGCAAAAGGCGCGCGCGCGCACCCGCTTGCCGGCTGTCACCCAGGCTGTCATGTCCTACCTTAACCAGATCGCCGGCGAATACCTGCCACTCACGGCCCGTCTGGCCAAGCACAAGCTGGGCAGCGAGCTTAAGGGCCAGCTCGATGCGCTGGTTTACAAGGGCTTCCTGCTGGCCACGCCATGGAGCCAGCTGTCGCAGATTCCGCGCTATATGAAGGCAATGACTCTACGCATGGAAAAGCAGGTCAGCAATCCGCAGCGCGATGGCCAGCGCGGCGCCGAGGTTCGCCAGTTGCTGCAGCTATGGCAAAGCCGTGTAGCCGAAGACAGCGACAAGGGCGAGCCGTCGGAAGAGCTGCTGCTGTTCCGCTGGAAAATTGAAGAACTGCGCGTCGGCCTGTTTGCACAGGAATTGAAAACCCCGTATCCGGTTTCGCTTAAGCGCCTGATGAAAGACTGGGCAAGCTTGCCGGCAAACTGACCCCTTTTAACCGCAGATAAGGCGGGCCGGCCATTACCGTACCCGGCCTTAGGAAGTGCAAGATGGAACAGGCAAGTAGCAACAAGCTGCTGGAGTCGGCGGTCAAGGTAGGCGAAGCCCTGCCGTTCAATATGTATGCGCAAAACGGCATGCTCCTGCTTGGCCGCGGCCACTATGTCCTGACCGACGCGCAGCGCGCGCGCCTGTTGCTGCACGCGGCAGCACAAACCGGCCAGGCGGGCGAAGTGCCTGCGCCGCCTGCGGCCCAGGCGCGACCCGAGGCGCGCGAAATCAATCCGTTCGAAGAGCTGCTGCATGCGGCCAAACGGCTGGACTATCTGCAGCAACAGGCGCTGCAGTTGCCAGATTTTACTGCCCGCGTGCGCAAGCTGGCGGCCGAACTGGCCGATCTTGCCGCGTTCATGCCGGACGCCATGATTGCCGCACTGCTTCTGGCTCCCGTCATCCGCTACAGCGCCATGCACAGTGTGCATGTCGCCATTTTGCTGGCACTGATCTCGCGCCGTCTGGAGTTGCCAGAGGCGGAAGCCAATACATTGCTATGCGCCGCGCTGACCATGAATATCGCCATCGCGCCGCTGATGGACAGCCTGCACAGCCAGGAAACCCGTTTACGCCCGGAACAGCGTGAACAAATCGCCATCCATCCGGTATTGGGTTCGGCCATTTTGCGCGCCGCCGGCGTCACCGATGAGCATTGGCATACGCTGGTACAAAGCCATCACGAGCACTGGGATGGCAGCGGCTACCCGCTGGGGCTCTTGCGCCCCGACATTCCGACTCAGGCCCACCTGATCCATCTGGCCGATTTGACAGCGGCCAAGCTCACGCCGCGCAGTTACCGTCAGGCGCTCTTGTCACAGCAGGCACTGGCACAGATTTTCCGCGACCGCGAAACTTTGCTGGATGCCCAATACACCGCCTTGCTGGTCAAGGAAATGGGCATCTATCCGCCAGGCAGCTTTGTCCGTCTGGTCAATGGCGAAATCGCCGTCGTTGTCGCGCGTCGTGACAAGGTCAACGAGCCTTATGTCGCGGCCTTGCGCAAAGAAGATCAGGCACCTTATGCAGCACCCTTGCTGCGCGAAACCCGTCTGGCGCAATTTGCCGTCAGCGCCAGCGTCAGTGCATCCTGTGCAGGGGTACGCACGGCTTATCTCGCCTCTTTATGGCGCTGCCGCCGCGAGGACTGAAGCCGGTTTGACGCCGGCAAGGCCTCCCGCAGCAGTGTGCAAGTGCACAAAACCAACACTCGGAGACAGCAATACCCCTTGCACGCGTACGGATGTGACTTTGTCATAGCTAGTTGTTACCCTGTAGCCAGTAATGGCTGCCCCTTTGCCCATGTCGAGCAACAAGAACAGGAGAACAAATGACACAAGAGAACCCGGCCGCGCTGGACCAGTTTTTTAACGGACTGACCGAAGCCAACCAGAAGTGGATGCAGCAGTTTGTCAATGCGGTATCCGGCACCCAGGCCCAAGGCATGGACATGGCCCAGCTGACCCAGAACTGGCAGCAAATGATGACGGGAGCCAACCAGTTCATCGAAATGCAGACCAATCTGTACCAGCAGCAGCTGAATATGTGGATGCAGTTTCTGGGACAAGCCGCTCCGGCCGCCGAAGCGGGCAAAAGCAGCGACCGCCGCTTTTCATCCCCGGAGTGGAACGACCATCCCTTCTACGGCTTTATCAAGCAAAGCTATCTGCTGACCTCAAAATGGATGACCGAACTGGTCGACAAATCGCAGATGGCGGAGGATGAAAAAGAAAAGCTGGCTTTCGCTACCCGCCAGTATATCGATGCCATGGCACCGACCAACTTCATGCTGACCAACCCCGAGGTGATCAAGCGCGCGATCGAGACCAAAGGCGAGAGTCTGGTCGAGGGCATGAAAAACATGATGTCCGATATCGAAAAAGGCCATATTTCGATGTCGGACGAGAGCAAGTTCGAAATCGGCGTCAATATTGCCACCACGCCGGGCAAGGTGGTCTTTCGCAACGAACTGATCGAGCTGATCCAGTACACGCCGACCACGGCCAAGGTCCATGAAAAGCCGCTGCTGATCGTGCCACCTTGCGTCAACAAGTACTACCTGATGGATTTGCAGCCGGAAAACTCCATGGTGCGCCACTTTGTGGCCCAGGGTTACCGCGTCTTCCTGGTTTCCTGGCGCTCGGCCAATGTGGAGATGAAGCACTTCACCTGGGACACCTATCTGGAAAAAGGCATCTTTGCCGCCACCGATGTGGTGCGTGAAATCAGCAAGCAGGACAGCATCAACGCGCTGGGCTTCTGTATCGGCGGCGTACTGCTGACCACGGCACTGGCCGTGATGAAAGCCAAGGGCATCAAGACCATAGACAACGCCATTTTCATGACCAGCCTGATCGACCACGCCGAGCCGGGCGAAGTCAAAGTCATGATCGACGAAAAACTGGTCACCAAGCGCGAAGCCAGAGCCGCACAAGGCGGCATCATCAGCGGCAAGGAAATCGGCCGTACCTTTGCCTCCTTGCGCGCCAACGATCTGATCTGGAACTATGTAGTCAACAACTACATGCTGGGCAAGACCCCGCCACCGTTCGACCTTCTGTACTGGAACAACGACTCGGTCGATCTGCCGCTGCCTATGCACACTTTCTTCCTGCGCGAGTTCTACCTCAATAACGCGCTGACCCGTCCCGGCTCCATCACCCTTCTGGGCGAAAAAGTCGACGTCGGCCAGATCGACATTCCGGTCTATATTTTTGCCGCGCGCGAAGACCATATCGTACCGTGGCAATCCGCCTATGCCGGTCTGCCTTACCTCAGGGGCGTGGCAGAAAAACGCTTCGTACTGGGCGCCTCCGGCCATATCGCCGGCGCAATCAATCCGGTCACCAAGGACAAGCGCAACTACTGGGTGAACGACAACCTGGCACA
>NZ_RJTZ01000112.1:0-9585 GCF_024343515.1 Aquitalea sp. S1-19
GCTGGCGGAATACCGGGTCAAGACCAGCCAGCTTAATCTGGGGGTGGGCATCAATATCGGCCTGCTGGGCCAGGCACGGCTAGGCTGGCGCGAGACCTGGCTGGATGCCGCGCTGGAAACAGGCGCTCCCGAGCTTGGGGAGAGCAACCAGCACTTCGGCAGTGCCTATCTCACGCTAGATCTGGATCAGACGAACCGCCTCTATCTGCCGACCTCGGGCTGGGCCGCACGTCTGGCCTATATCGACTCGCCCCAACTGAACTACGGCAACCTTTCCGGCAGCTTGTCCGGTGCGACTGCGCTGGGGCCATTGATCGTGAGCGGAAGATTCAGGGGCAGCCAGACCGTGCATGGCAGCGTCCCGTTCTACGAGGCTTCGAAACTGGGTGGCTTCCTCAATCTTTCCGGTTATGCGCAGGATCAGCTGGTCGGTAACGATATGCGCTTTGTCCAGTTGCGAACCGAAAAAATCATCGGCAAGTTGCCCTTGGGCTTGCGTGGCGATATGCGGCTGGGGCTTGCGCTGGAAGGCGCCACCTTCGGTCAGCGCTTCAGCGAAAGCCAGCTGAATGGCTGGCAGGAGTCGGCCACGCTCTATCTGGGTGGAGAGACCCCGCTGGGACCGGTATTCCTGGGCTATGGCCACGCCCGGCAGGGGCCAAAGGCCGTCTATCTCTTCCTTGGGACACCGTAGATTTCTTCCATTTTTCGGCCATTAACCTTGCCACGCCCATTCTGCTGAAGGATGGGCGTTCTGCTTTTGCCTGCTTGTATGCGGCATTTTTGCGACAAGGCACAGCGGCAGCAGAAATTAAATGTCCTTATGGCCAAGTTTCACTAAAAAACGCCACAAATCCAACCTATATCTAGAAAGAATTTACATGATAAATGCTTGATTTTTATGGCGTATGGTGGCCGGAACAGGGGCATACCCAGCGGCGAACCCGCGCAAGGAGACTCTTCAATGACAACAACTCCCATCAAGCCGCTACTGGGTGCGCTGTGTCTGGCGCTTAGCAGCTTGTCCCCGGCGGGCGGGCTTTATCTTTACGAGATGGCAACTGAAGACCTGGGGCTGGCCGGAGCCGGCTCTGCGGCCCGGGCGCAGGATGCATCTACGCTGGCCAGCAATCCGGCCGGAATGACGCGACTGGACGGCAACCAGTTCAGCGCAGGAGGACAGTTGCTGTATGGCGATCTCGATTACGAGATGGCGCGTGGCAGGATCGAGGGGCCAGGCAATGTGATCGGCTGGCTGCCTGCTGCCAGCATTTTTTACAGCCACAGCATCAGCAATGATCTGAAAGCCGGTATCGGGCTATACGGCAACTTCGGTCTGAGCCTGGATTTCGGCGACCAATGGGCCGGGCGCAATCTGGTCAGCAAGGCCACCATGATCGGCATGACCCTGCAGCCTACGCTAGCCTACCGTATCGATGACGCCTGGTCGCTGGGTGCCGGCCTGGGCATCAATTACGGCGTTTTCTCGCTGACGCGCGATCAGGTGGGTGACAGCGGTGAAGTCACCCGGGACGACCACGACTGGGCCGCCAATGCCCACCTGGGCGTGATGTATACCCTGTCACCCGATACCCGGCTGGGCCTGATGTGGACCAGCGAGGTCAAGTACCAGTTCGATGTCGATGCCTCCGGCCAGTTGCCACTGTCCGGCATAAGCTGGAGCCTGCCTGTCAACGCGGCCGTATCCAGCCCGCAGCAGGCGATGTTCAGCGTGGTACACGCGCTGGACTCCAGATGGACCTTGCTTGGCAATCTGGGCTGGCAGGACTGGAGCCGCTTCAGCGATATGGATGTGTCTACGGCCAGTCGCAGTGTCTCTTCACGGCTGCGCCTGCAGGATACATGGCATGTGGCGGCGGGTGTCCAGTATCAATGGGATGCCCAGACCCGGCTGAATATGGGCATTGCCCACGATGACAGTATGTATGTCGACCAGGGCGATACCTCGCTGACGATGCCGGCATCGGCTACCTGGCGTTTTGGCATCGGCGCACAGCATGCGCTGGATAGCAACACATCGCTCGGACTGGCCTTCGAATATGTGGATAGCGGGGAGGCGCGCGTCTCGCAGCCCGCACCGCTGGCAGGCCGTTATTCGCATCCCCGGATGTATTTCATCTCGGCCAATTACGCCCATCGTTTCTGAGCGGTCGCGGCGCAAGGTCAGGACTTGGCAGGTAGTGGGTTTATCACAACAGCGAGGAGAGCAAGATGAAGATGAAACAGGCAATGCTGGCCACTCTGGTGGCGCTGGGCGCAACCGCTTGCAGTACCACAGGGATGTCTGATGGCGCATCGGTCGAGAATAAACCGCGCTCGGGCTTTATTTCCAATTATTCGCAGCTCAAGCCCGAAGGGCAAAGCACGATGCGCTATATCAACCGTACGGCCAACTGGAAGGCCTACAACAAGATCATGTTCGAGCCGGTTGCCGTCATCCTGTCTGACAACCCGGAATACAGCGTTAACAGTCTCTCACCCGCCGTCAAAAAACGCATCGCTGACGGGATGCTCAATGCCTTCCGGCAGGAGCTGGCGCAGGACTTTCAGCTGGTGAATGCACCGGGGCCGGACGTAATCCGGGTGCGCAGCGCCATCACCGGCATACAGGCGGTGGACCCGGCGCTGACCCCGACCGACTTTATCCCGGTCAAGGCGCTCTTTAACGCCGGCCGCGAGGTTACCGGCACGGCGCCGCGCGTGGTGGAGATTACCGCCGAGATGGAAATTCTCGACCCGAACAACCGCCAGATCGCGGCCGGTGTGGCCTCGCGCAAGGCCGATGAAAGCATGCCTCAAGGCAAAAACATCACCTGGGACGATATGGATCAACTGATCAAGAGCTGGGCCAAACGCTTTCACACTGTCCTGCTGGATGCCAAACGCGGCTAAAGCCTGCAAAAGCCACCGCCCCATCGGTCCGGTGGCTTTTTTGTGCCTGGCTTCGATCCGCCAGGCGCTCCGCTTCCATGCCTAGTGCGACCAGTCCACAGCGGCATGCTGAAAAAACCGACACCTTCAATCATTGCCAAGGAGTCATGACCAGAGGCGCATTCAACAGGCAAGCCCCTGCCATTGCCGGCAAAGAAAAAAGCGATTCCTACTTTTGTTACACTGACAGTCTGGATCCGGGTATTTTTCCCGGATGACGGGCATCAATCTGGAATCAAAATGAACAACAGGATCAAGGCCGCGCTGACAGTCACGGCTCTCGCAGGCGCAGGCTGGTTTTACTACACGCCTTATCTCGCGGTGCAGAACATGAAACAGGCGGCACAACAACCGGATACGGCGGCGCTATCGGACTATATCGACTATCCGGCACTCAAAAGCAGCCTGAAAGCCGAGCTCAGGGCACGGATGCTGCCACAAACAGGCAAGGACAAGCCGTTTTCCGCCCTGGGCATCGCCCTTGGTGACCCAATCATCAACACCATGGTTGACGGCATCGTCTCGCCGCAAGGACTTGCGCTACTGCTGCAGGGCAAGCGCCAGCTCAAACGGCTGGACACCCGCAAACCTTCAGCTGACAGCGAAGCGCAAAGCACTCCCGAGACAGACAAGCCGGCAGACAGCAGCATGGGCTACGAAGGATTCAACCATTTCGTCATCCAGACGGGAAAAGCCGGCGAAGCGACCAGCTTTGTGCTGCAGCGCAAGGGGCTGGCCTCGTGGCAACTGGTCGAAATCCGGCTGCCGCAATAAGCGACTGACAGACCAAGCCGGCCATGAGTTTTGGCCGGTTCGTGATCAGGATTCAGTTTTCTCCTGCACCGGATAAGCAACGGTGCTGGCGCGTATGACATCAATCAGCTTGCGATACACACCACCGCGCCCCAATAGATAGGTAATGCCGGATTTGACCAGTTCCGGGCGCACATTGGAGCCAGCATCGCACAGGATCACGCGCACACCGCATGCCGCATGCCCTGAACTTGCGGCACACTTCTTCCAGCGAGCGCATGACCATACACAAGCACGTCTTGCCGGCGGTGCCGCAGTCCATGGCCCTGCCCCGTCAGGCTCACGCAAGCGGCAAGCTCGAAAAACCGGCGTAGCGTATACCACGCTGAAATTTTGAACGACCAACTGCAACCGGGGCATAGCCACTAAAAATGGGGGGATGAACAGCGAAGCTTGCGGACGGACCTTCCGGTTCAGCGGCGGCGTCTTGGCGGCCGCGCTGAACCGGCTGTTAGCTGGCTATTGACCTACTCGACCAACTCGATCTCGCCTGGCCGCCATGTCTTGTCGAACCACGGCTGCAGCGGTCCGTACAGGCGCAGCAGCGTGTTCCAGCCCTTGCCGGGAACGGTCTGCACCCAGTTGCTCTCCTTGCCCGCCGGCGCCTTAGGTCCGAAATAGATGTCCACCGAGGTATCGGGGTTGACCTGAAGCCCCTTGGTCTGGCTGCTGACGGCCGGCCACTGCTGATCAGTCTGCAGCATGGAGCGCGTCTGGTTGTCGTAGAGGATGACCGACCAGAAGTTGTTGACGGGAATGTTCGGCGGCAGGCGAAGCCGATAGTTCTTGCCGCCATCAAGCGGTTTGCTCTTCGAATCGACGAAAGCCGCCATGTACTGCGAGCCCTGCCCGACCGTCTTCGAATCCATGGCCGGCGTCACCCCGGTGGCGTAGAAGAAGAAGCCCGAGTAGGCATCGATGAGGCGCGCGCCCTTATCCTCGAACTTGTAGCCCCCGACAAAACCGAGGCGCCAGGCGCTCTTCGTGTCCGGATAGTAATAGCCCTCGGGCGAGCGCCAGCGATACATGATGGCACGGGCCGTCGCATCGCCCACCTGCGCCGCCTCGGCGAGGATCTTCTTCATCCGCGCATCAGGATTGAAAGGCTTGCCTTTCTGGATGCCGATGGCGGCCCACAGGCCCAGCGTGGTGGGATCGATAGACTCCGTCGGCTCCTCCTGCACCACCTGGTTGAGGTATTCCCAGAACGAATAGTTGGCCGGGCTCACGGTATTGAAATCACGGCCGGAAACATTGACGAAGTTCAGCTTCGGGGGATTGGCGGCCTGCCCCAGCCGGTAAATCTTCGTGAATTGCTTGACCCGGTCCACGCCCGGCTTCGGATCGCCGTTCTCCAGAAAGGTGCGCCAGGCGATCCAGTTGCTGTATGTCGCCGACCGGACAACGAAGTAGCCCTTGGGCACTTCACCGTTGTAGCCCGGCGGCAGGATCAAATACTTGCCGCCCTCGCCCTTGTCCGGCCCCACCATCCCGATGTCGGTGACGAAGTGGTACCACATGTCGTCGAGCAGCCCGAGGACCTTGGGCGGCACCTCCACCACCAGAGGGCCACCGCGCAGGTCCAGCCAGAACCAGGTGTACGGCGTATTGTTGTTGGGCGTGAGGAAGATCGAGCGCGCGTTCATCATCGTTTCGAAGATCGGCACGGTCGTATTGACCGGCCCCACCTCGAGGATGCCTTTGCGGTTAGCCAGCTGACTCACCGGTGCCAGCCCGAGCAGATAAGCCTGTACCGCATTCTGGAAGTCGAGGTTGTCGTAGAGCTTTTCGACTGAGGGATCATCAGGAAAGCCATCGAAAAACTTCAGCGTGCCCAGACGGGTGTCGATCTTGTCCGGGATCGCGATCCCGGCCGGGATTTCAGTCGTCATTTTCATCTTGGGTGGGGTCTGCGCCTGCGCAACGCTTGCAAACTGCACGCAAGCGAGCGCACCGCAAAACAGGCTCAACATGTTTCTAGCGTTCATTGCTATCCCCTTTGGGTTTGGCATCCGAGATATCAGGCGTTCCACGTGCATGGCCAGCTAACGTTGAAGATACGCACACTACACTTGGTCCGCGTGTATCACAGAGCCCGCCCCGGTCGCTTTTCATTGCTCTTTGAAGCGCATGAAAGTGCATGGGCGAAGTTGTACACAACCCAACGGGATTGCTGCGCCGCATATACTCGATGAGTGGTGCGCCAAGCATGGCGTATGACTGAAACCTAGGAATCACGTCGCTATAAGTCAAATTGGCGCGGCAATTTTTATGTTTCACGATCGCTGCGCTGGCACGAGCCTTATCCGGCATGGCGCATATTGGCGTCGCTGCAACGGTGGCATTCAGGCAGCGAAAGCCGCGCGCAAGCGACAAGCTGGAGATGAAGGGCAATCGTGCGACAGGCGGTAGCACATGCCTAGCTCAGGCTATTAATCACCCTGCAAAAATGATCTATGCATTTCTATTGGCAAGCGTAAACTGGTCGTTGATTGCTATTGATAAGGATGCGCATGGGCACGCCTCTCCCTCCCCGTCTGGCATTGATCCGCACGCTGTTCGAGACCTACCGCCAGCGCTACCTGAACCGCGACCTGCGGCTGCTTGACGATTTCAGCGCCAACTTCAGCGGCTACACCGGCTGCGGCGATTTTCTGGTGCACGACCGCGCACAATGGCAGGCGATCACCCGCACCGACTTTGCACAGGTGCCGGAGCCTATCCACTGGGAAATGCTCGACCTGCAACTGCAGGATCTGGCCGAAGACGTGGTGGCCGCCGTCGCCAGCTTCCATATCCACCTGCCGCTGGCCGCCAACTTTCTGGCAAACGAGACCGCGCGGCTGACGCTGATTTTCCGGCGCGAAGACGGTGTATGGAAGGTCGCGCATAGCGGCATCTCGCTGCCCTATCAGGTCAGCACCGCCGGCGACGAGGTGTACCCGCTGCAAAGCCTGAGCGCACGCAACCAGCTGCTCGAGTCGGAAGTGGCCGCGCGCACGGCCGAACTGAAAGAGGCTAACCGCCAGCTCGCGGCGCTCAGCCAGACCGACGGGCTGACCCATATTGCCAACCGGCGGCTGTTCGACACCCGGCTGGCCGAAGAATGGCAGCGCGCATGCCGCCATCCGCAACCGTTGACGCTGGCGATGGTCGATGTCGACTACTTCAAACATTACAACGACACCTACGGCCACCTCGCCGGCGACCAGGCCCTGCAGGCACTGGCACACCAGCTGGCCGCGCATGTCCGCCGCAGCGGAGAACTGGCCGCCCGCTACGGCGGCGAGGAGTTTGCCCTGCTGCTGCCTGGTAGCAGCCTTGAGCAGGCACAGGTCATCTGCCGCGATTTTCTGGCCGGCCTTGACGCGCTCGCGCTGCCGCATGCGGGCAGCCCGGTCGGTTTACTGACCGCCAGCGTCGGCGTGGCCAGCCTGACGCCGGGGCCGGACAACACGCCCGCCATGCTGATTGAACAGGCCGACGCGGCGCTGTACCGCGCCAAACAGCAGGGCAGGCATCGGGTCGAAGCAGGGGCAGCGTAAACGTCAACGCTACCCCAAACGCAGCCCGCTCAATCGTACGGCAGGTGGCGGACGCAAGCGCATCGTGTCACGGCACTGCACCCACTGACGGCGGGCATGCTTAGCCAGGCCGGCATCCGCCCTTGCCTTTCTCGCGCACCGCTAGCACGTCCGGCCCTAGCGCGGCGTCGCCGGCTCTCCGGCTTGAGCACCCCATTCAAACTTACTAATACTTGATGGCCGTCAAATGACGTATGCACCAAAGGTGCTTCCTGAAAAAACCATCGGCGTATCATTGCCCCCACGATAGCGCTATCGATTTCAAGGGTCGCCTCCACGACCAGCCAGCCACAGACTGGCTGCCTGCGGCCGGCACACGCCTGCCGCCCTGCCGCGCGCGACCTTGCCCACCGGCTTATTTGCCGGGTGACTTCGACAAGGAGCGTCACCATGAATACCACGCCCCCGCGCGGACGGCTGTTCAAGACCTTTCCATCCGCCTTTACCATCCTGTTCCTGATCATGCTGGTCGCCATCGGGCTGACCTGGATCGTCCCTGCCGGCGCCTTCGCCAAGCTGTCGTACGACAAGCCGGCGCAGGCGCTGGTGGTCACGCCGCCGACAGGCGCGAGCCACAAGGTGCCGGCGACGCAGGCTGAGCTTGACCGGTTGGGCGTCAGCATCGACGTCAAGCAGTTCGTCGACGGCACCATCCGCAAGCCGATCGCCATCCCTGGCACCTACGAGCGGCTGCCGCAGGCGCCCAAGGGGCTGGCCGACGTCACCGAGAGCATGGTCAAGGGCACCATCGAGGGCGTCGACATTATCGTGTTCATCCTGGTACTGGGCGGACTGATAGGCGTGGTCAACTCGACCGGCGCGTTCAATTCGGGCCTGGTCGCGCTGTCCAGAAAGGCGCAGGGCAACGAGTTCATGTTTGTCGCCCTGGTATGCACGGTGATGGCGCTAGGCGGCACCACCTGCGGGCTGGAAGAAGAGGCAGTCGCCTTCTACCCCATCCTGGTGCCGATCTTCCTCGCGCTGGGATACGACTCCATCGTCTGCGTCGGCGCCATCTTCCTCGCCGCGTCAATGGGCACCACCTTCTCGACGATCAACCCTTTCTCGGTAGTGATCGCATCGAACGCGGCCGGCATCGTGTTTACCGAGGGCATCCTGTGGCGGGTGTTCGGCCTGGTGGTCGGCACCGCAACCGTGATCGGCTACCTCTACTGGTACTGCAAGCGGGTCAAGGCCGACCCGAGCTTCTCCTACACCTACGAAGACAGCGCGGCCTTCCGTGCGCGCTTCCTGGAAGGCGGCTCGCTCACCGAGGCCGAGCCTTTGACGCTGCGCCGCAAGCTGATCCTTGCGCTGTTTGTCGCGGCGTTCCCGCTGATGGTCTGGGGCGTGATGGCCGGCGGCTGGTGGTTCCCGCAGATGGCCGCGTCCTTCCTCGCCATCGCAATCATCATCATGTTCATCTCGGGTGAGGCCGAAAAAGACTTGGTCGACGCGTTCACCAAGGGCGCATCCGAACTGGTCGGGGTGTCGCTGATCATCGGCCTTGCCCGCGGCGTCAATATTGTGCTCGACCAGGGCATGATCTCGGACACCCTGCTGCATTACGCGTCCGGCCTCGTCGCCGGCATGCACGGCAGCGTGTTCGCGGTCGCGCAGATGCTGGTCTTCACGCTGCTGGGCTTCGTGGTGCCATCGTCGTCCGGCCTTGCCGTGCTGTCGATGCCGATCATGGCGCCACTGGCTGACACCGTCGGTATCCCGCGCTACATCGTCGTCTCGGCGTACAACTGGGGGCAGTACGCCATGCTCTACCTCGCGCCGACCGGCCTCGTGCTGGCGACCACGCAGATGCTGGGCATGCGCTTCAACCACTGGGTGCGCTTCGTGCTGCCCATGGTCGGCTTCGTACTGGGCTTCGGCGCGCTGCTGCTGGTCGCGCAGGTGATGTTCATCTAGCCGCCACTACCGGCAGGTGGCCCGCGCCGCCTGCCGGCTGCGATCTGTCTGCTGTGGTTTACAGCTAGAACATATCCGCCAGATGACAGCTACCGGGTGCAAGCGTCACCACGCTACTGACCTGCAAGCGCCAATGCTCGCCTTCTGCGGAGACCGTCCCCAACACGCCAGCCTGCACCGGCTGGCCCTGGCGCGAGCGCCATGCCTGTTCGAGCTGCGCCATGGCCGCCTCTGGCAACAACAGCATGTAGTGCGTCCTGACGGCATTGCAGCGCTCGAGCTGCCACTGACCGCCAACTGGCGTCAGCGTGCCCTG
>NZ_RJTZ01000113.1:0-9518 GCF_024343515.1 Aquitalea sp. S1-19
ACGCTACCTGCATCGCTACCCTTGCCGGTGTTGCCAGCAGGATCCTTCACGCTTGCCTCGGCTTTGTAGCCACCTTCCGACAATGGGTCTTTCACATCCACGCTGTAGCTACCGTCCGGTTTCACGGTGGTGATCAGCGTCTGCTGATTGCCCTTGGCATCGGTGACCACGAGGGTGACGGTGCTGCCTGGTGCAGCGTCGGTTTTTCCGGTGATGGTCGGCGTGGTGTCCTTGCTGTTGTCCGGCGCTTCGACGGAGATCGTCGGCGCGGTAACGTCAACGCTACCTGCATCGCTACCCTTGCCGGTGTTGCCAGCAGGATCCTTCACGCTTGCCTCGGCTTTGTAGCCACCTTCCGACAATGGGTCTTTCACATCCACGCTGTAGCTACCGTCCGGTTTCACGGTGGTGATCAGCGTCTGCTGATTGCCCTTGGCATCGGTGACCACGAGGGTGACGGTGCTGCCTGGTGCAGCGTCGGTTTTTCCGGTGATAGTAGGTGTATTGTCGTTACTGTTGTCCGGTGCTTCGACGCTAATGGTCGGCGCGGTCGTATCGGGAGGCAGCACGGCCTCAGGCTCGGCATTATTCGCAGCCGCACCTTCAATCTGCGGAATGTCGCGGGTTTCGATGTTGCGGGATTCAAGACTCAGCGAATTGAGGGTTTCGACCACGCGATCCAGGCGCACAAAGCCGAAGCCGCCGTTGTTGGCGCCACCGCCGCTCAGGCCGGCGGCGGTTTCTTCCAGCACATTCAGCGGGTCTTCGTTATTGTTCAGCGCGGCGATCACGCGCTCGGCTTCGGCACTGATGGGGGCGACGCGGGCTTCGCTGGCGTCGACGGCATTGGGTAGCAGGGTTTCTTCGGCCAGCAGCACGGTGCGGCCGCCATCGAGATTGACCAGTTGGCCATCGGGGCGGGAGAAGGCCAATGCGGCGCCCTGCGCCAGTTCGATACGCTCGCCGGAAAGGATGATGTCACCGGCCTTGAGCAGACGGCTGCTGCCGTCGGCGGCAATCGCCTTGACCACGCCCTGAATGGAAACAACCTGACCCTGTGCCTGATTCGCCATGATAAACCCCGAGTGACAATATGCTGATGTTGTCAGGCTATAAGCTTACGTATGGCGTGGATATTGTACTGAAGGGCAATGTGGTTAAACGGAGACAGGGAAACGGGACGGGATTGAAAATCCCGGGTTCCTGATCCCGGGATTAGATTAGAAAGGTATCGCGACTGAAGCGCCTACAGGCATCGCGGCTAAAGCCGCTCCTACAGGGCGCACCAAACTTATTCAGGCCAGTTTGAGCAGCAGTTGCAGGCGGTCGTCGACGCCGAATTTATGGAACAGGCTGCTGAGGTGAGCCTTGACCGTACGTTCGGCAATATCGAGTTCGCGCGCGATGTCCTTGTTGGCCATGCCGCGCTTGAGAGCGGCGATGACTTCGGCTTCGCGCGCCGTCACCCGCTCGCGCCAGGCTTCCTGCCCCGAGTCCGGCAACTGGCTGCCCAGCTGGCCGCACAAAAGCGCCAGCAGATCACGCCCGACCCAGCTGGAGCCGGTCTCGACTGTGCTGACAATCTGCTGCAGCAAATCGGCGGTGGAATAGGCGTGGGCATAACCGGCCGCGCCCTGTTGCAGCCAGCGCAGCCCTTCGCGGTTGTCCGGGTCGGAGCTCATGGCAATCACGCGGCCCTGACGGCACAAGGCAGGCCAGTTCGCCGCCTCGATACCGGGCAGCGCCAGATCGACCAGCACCAGCTGTTCGCCTTGCAGCGCACCTGCCAGCGTGGCCGCGTCAGCGACGCGCCAGCAGCGTTCGCGCCCCAGTGCCGTGCGCCAGCTATCGGCCAGCGCTTCACTTAATGTCAGCAGCAGGATGGTCATGGTTTAACGCTCGCTTAATGCTTCGGCCTTGGCGCGCAGCACCGGCTTGAGCATATAGGACAGGATGGATTTCTTGCCGGTCATGATGTCGACCTGCGCCACCATGCCCGGAATAATCGGCAGCTTGGCCTCGCCCAGACGCGAGCCCTTGGTGCGCACCTTGACGATATAGAAGGCATTGCCTTTTTCATCGGTAATGGTATCGGCACCGATGCCTTCGAGCACGCCTTCCATGCCGCCATAGATGGTGAAGTCGTAGGCGGTGTAGCGCACCACGGCGCGCTGGCCGGGTCGCAGGAAAGCGATATCGCGCGGCGTGATGCGCGTCTCCAGCAGCAGCGATTCATTCAGCGGCACGATTTCGACGATGTCCTTACCCGGCTGTACCACGCCACCCACGGTATTGGTATACAGACGCTTGACCTCGCCATGCACCGGGCTGCGGATTTCGGACAGTTTGACCTTGTCTTCCAGCCCGACACTGCCTTCGGACAGGCTGCCCATCTTGCCCATGGTTTCCGATAGTTCGATGCTGGCCTGATTGCGGAACGCCAGTTCCACTTCCTGTATCTTGCGCTGCGCCTCGCTGATCGCTGCCTGAATGCGCGGAATCTGCGCGCCAGCCATATCACGCTCGCCACGATAGCGCGACACATCGCGCTCCAGACGCAGCAGGTCGACATCGGAGACCGCGCCGGTTGCCTTGAGCGGACGGGTGACGCTCAGCTCGCGGTTGGTCAGCTCGAAGCCCTGTGCCGCCTGCTCGCGCCGCGCACGCGCCTCATTCAGCTCCTGGGTGCGCTGTGCCAGTTGCTGGCGCGCAATCGAGACATTGGCATCCAGCTCCATCCGGCGCGAGTTGTAAAGTTCCAGCTCCTGACGCGCGATATCGGGGGCACGCTGGCTCACTTCGTCCGGCATCACAAAAGGCTGGCCGGAGGCAATAGCCTTGAGCCGCGCCGACTTGGCCAGCTGCGACAGGTATTGCGCCTGGTTTTCGCGCAGCGAAGACACGAAGCGGGTGTTGTCGACCTTGAGCAGCAAGTCGCCCTTGTTCACGATCTGGCCTTCTTTCACCATAATCGCCGACACCACGCCGCCATCCAGGCTTTGCAAGTGCTGGTTCTGGCCCGAGGCCACCACCTTGCCCTCGCCGCGCGAGACTTCGTCCACCTTGGACAAAGCAGCCCACAAAATGGCCACCACAAACACCGCGGCCATCAGCCAGATAAACAGGCGCGGACGCTGCGGCTGCTGCTCGAGAATGGCCCAGTCGGCATCGGCGGCAAAATCGTTGCGGTCGGCGATATCCTTGGCCGCCGCCCAGTCCATCAGCCTGTCCCAGTAGGGCGCGGTCTTATTCTGCCCGCGTTCGCTCCAGACTTTGAAACGTGTTTTCCAGTCCATTACGCGGCCCTCCCGACTTGACCCTGCTGCAAGGCTTCCACCACCTGCGCCTTGGGGCCATCGGCCACGATGCGCCCTTGGTCGATCACGATCAGGCGGTCGACCAGATCCAGCAGGCTGTTGTTGTGGGTGACCAGAATCAGCGTCTTGCCCGGCAAAATGCTCTTCAGGGTTTCGCGTATCTGCGACTCCGAGGTGTGGTCCATATTGCTGGTCGGCTCATCCAGCAGCAGGATGGGCGGAGCATTCAATAGCGCCCGCGCGATGGCGACCGATTTTCTCTGCCCGCCGGACAGCGATTCGCCACGTTCGCCGATCAGCATGTCGAAGCCCTGCGGGTGGCTGTTGATAAAGCCGGTCAGCCCGGCCTGCTCGGCGGCGGCAGCGACGCTGGCGTCGTAGGCATGCGGCGAGCCCATGGCGATATTCTGGCGCATGCTGCCGTAAAACAGCACCGCGTCCTGCGGCACATAGCCGATATTGCGCCGCAATTCGGCCGGGTCTATCTGCTTGATATCGATGCCGTCGACGCGAATGGCGCCTTCGCCCGGCTGGAATAGCCCCAGAATCAGCTTTTGCAGCGTGCTCTTGCCGGAGCCTACGCGGCCGATGATGGCCACCCGCTCGCCCTCGCGGATACTGAACGAGACATCCCGCAACGCCACCATCGGGTTGGCCGGGTAGCTGAAGCTGACGTTCTTGAACTCGATTTCACCCTTGAAGTGGGTGCGATGGAAGAAGCTGGCATCCTTCTCGCGCTCGACCGGCATTTTCATAAAGCCATCAAGCGAAGCCAGCGACGTCTTGGCATTGTGGTATTGCGTCATCAGCCCCACCACCTGCCCCAGTGGGGCCATGGCACGGCCGGACAGCATCACCGCCGCGATCACGCCGCCCATGGATACGCTGCCGGCCATGATCTGGTACACCCCCATCACCAGCATGCCGACCGAAACCAGCTGCTGGATCAGACCGGCAAAGTTCTGCGTGGACGAGGCCAGCAGCTTGAGGCGCGAGCCGACTTGCGCCAGAAACAGCGTCGATTGCTCCCAGCGTCCTTGCAATTCGCCCTCGGCCGCCAGCACCTTGACCGTCTCCAGATTGGACAGACTTTCCACCAGATGCGCGTTGCGCTGCGAGGCCGCGCGCAAGGTGGTTTCCGCCATTTCCTGCATCTTGCCCTGCACCAGCAGGGTAAACAGCAGCATGGCCACGGTACCCAGCACCACCGGAATAGCCATCATCGGCGAGATCCACATAATCACCAGAATGAAGACCAGCAAAAACGGCAGATCGATCAGCGCGGTGATGGAGGCCGAGGCGATGAAATCACGTATGGTCTCGAAGGCCCTGAGGTTGGCGGCAAAGGCGCCGACCGATGCCGGGCGCGCCTCCATACGAATGCCCAGCACCCGCTCCATAATCAGCGCCGACAAGGTGACATCGACGCGCTTGCTGGCCAGATCGACCAGATAGCCACGCGACAGCTTGAGCAGAAAATCGAAAACCAGCACCAGCGCGCCACCGATGGCCAGCACCCACAAGGTGTCGGTCGCCATATTCGGCACCACGCGGTCGTACACATTCATCGAGATCAGCGGGAAGACCAGCGCAAACACATTGATCAGAAAGGCCGCCATCAAGGCGTCGCGATACAAGGGCCAGCTGGCCAGTACCGTCTGCCAGAACCAGTGGCGCGAGCGGATCTGCGCCAACTCGGGCGCGCGTTTTTCGTACTGGAACCGCGGCTTCACCAAAATGCCGATGCCGGCATAACGCGCCTCCAGCTCGGCCAGCGACAGCTCGACCACTGCATCCGGCAACTCGGCATAGCTGACGGCCACCTTTTCGCCATCGACACTACGCAAAATGCAGGCATCGTTGTTCTCCAGCAACAACACCGCGGGCAACAGTTCGCTGCGCAGGCTGGCCAGCGGCTGGCGCACCACCCGTGCCGCCAGGCCTATGCGCCGCGCCGAGCGGGCAAACATCGAGGGCGACAAACGGTTATCGGCCAGCGGAATGCCAGCCAGCAGCGACTCGCGCGTCGCATTCAGGCCAAAGCCGCGCGCCAGGGAAAACAGGCAATCAAGAAGAGGATCGAGGTGGATAGCCTGCTGGCTAAAGCCGCCACTATCGCTGGAAGAAGATGAGCCGTGATAAGCCATGGTGACCTCTGAGCCGAGATACTACTCATGCTCATATAGAGTTTTATGCGTTAACTATAGTTTCACATAATAATAACCCAAATAAATTTCTTGCCGTGGCTTTTTAATGACTTTGTTATTTCTGGCGCAACAGATGCCAGCCATGACGACGCACGGCAAGCCAGAAGTCGGCACGGATAATGAGGCGGAACAGGGGGGAACAAAACCAGGCCGCAAGCAGCCTGGCGGGATTAAAGCGTAGCGTGTGCAGCAGCCGGGCGGCCAGTGCGGATAAACATCAAAACCGAAACAAAGTAGATCGTGGTCAGCGCGATTTCGCCCCAGGCCAGTTGCTGGCTCAGACCGCTATCGCCCCAGCCGCGCATCACCCCTTCGCCAAAGAAGGCGAGGATGAACATGCACGACCACTGATAGGTATAGACCCGCCCCTTGAGGATGCCGGGCAGCGGCAGCAGCAAGAGCGCAGCCTTGAGCACCAGCCACGAGCCACCCTCGCGCAGCGGCGCCCACCACAGCTCCCAGCCCAGATTAAGCAGGATCAGCGCGATCAGGCTGACAATGGCACCCCAGTGAAACCAGCCCTGCTTCATGTCGGCTCCTTGCTGCCAGTGTCTGGCGCCTTGCCCAGAAATACCGACAGCAGGATGCCACACTCGTATAGCAGCCATAGCGGCACCGCCAGCATGATCTGCGACAGTACGTCCGGCGGCGTGACAATGGCGGCGATCACAAAAGCGCCGACAATCACATAAGGCCGGCCCTGACGCAGCTGTTCCACGCTGACAATGCCCATACGCGTCAGCACAATCACCACCACCGGCACTTCGAACGTCACGCCGAAGGCGACAAACATGCCCAGTACAAAAGACAGATATTTATCGATATCGGTCATCATGGCGACGCCGGTCGGCGTCACCGCGCTCATAAAGCCGAACACCACCGGAAATACCAGATAGTAGGCGAAAGCCATGCCGATAAAAAACAGCAGCACGCTGGAGACCACCAGCGGCACAATCAGTTTTTTCTCGTGCTGGTACAGACCGGGCGCGATAAAAGCCCAGACCTGATACAGGGTATTGGGCAGGGAAATCAGGAAGGCAACCAGCATGGTGACCTTGACCGGCACAAAAAACGGCGCGGTCACATCGGTGGCTATCATCTGCGCACCGGCAGGCAGCACGTCCATCATCGGTTTGGCCAGCAGGTGATAAATATCCCCCGCCCAGTGGAACAGGGCGATAAATACGATCACGATGCCGGCTGCGGCGCGCACCAGTCGGTTTCTCAACTCGATCAGGTGCGCAAGCAACGGCTGTTCAGTCATTGATGCTCGTTATGCTGAGGGTTTGTCGGCTGGCGCCGACGCGGGAGGATCAAACAGGTCAAGCTGCTTATCGTTGACCAGCGGCAGTGTGTCATCTGCATCATCGCGGTGTGCGGCGGCAATCAGCTCATGCGGATCGGTATCGGCGGCGGGTGCGAGTGCCACATCCGGCTGCAGGCTGCGGCGGGCCTCGTCAAATGGCGCGGCGGCACTGCTGGCCACCTCATGCAGCGCGCTCTGCTGCTCGGCGACCACGTTCTTGACCTCGTCCACCTGCTCCTGCATCTGCGAATGGAAGCTGTCGGCCGCGCCACGGATGTCCTGCGAGATACCTAGCAGGCCGCTATCCGCCGCCTGCTGCTGCACATCGGCCTTCACACTGGACACAAAGCGCTGCGCGCGCCCGATTAGCGCACCTAGCGTGCGCGCCACGGTCGGCAGGCGTTCGGGACCCAGTATCACCAGCGCCACCACGCTGATCAGGATGATTTCGCCAAAGCTGATTTCAAACACGGCTAGCCGCGCTTATTTCTTGTCGGTATCGGAGTCGGCATCAATCACGCGGCCGGCTTCCGGTGCCTTGGCCTTGTCGTCGCCATCTTTCATACCGTCCTTGAATGCCTTGACCGCACTGCCCAGATCTCCACCCGCATTACGCAGTTTCTTGGTGCCGAAAACCAGTACGACAACCACCAGAACGATCAACCAATGCCAGATGCTGAAGGAACCCATAATGACTCTACCTTAAAAGATGAATGGCACGCCGCCACGCTGGCAGGCGTGCAGATTAAATATGCTCAGGCCTTGTGGCCGAATACGTGCAGGTGCAGATGGAACACTTCCTGCCCGCCACCCACGCCGGTGTTGATCCCGCACTTGAAGCCGTCGGCCATGCCCTGCTCGGCAGCCAGTTGCGGTGCCAGCAGCAGCATGCGGCCCAGCAAAGCCTGATGCGATGCATCGCACTGCGCCAGGCTGGCAACGTGCAGCTTGGGAATGATCAAAAAATGCACCGGCGCAATCGGGCGGATATCGTGAAAAGCGAGGAAGTCTTCGTCTTCGTACACCTTGTTCGACGGAATCTCTCCCGCCACAATCTTGCAAAACAGGCAATCGCTCACTGCATGACTCCCGGGGTTTATGGTTGCGGCTTGCGTGCCAGCTTTTCATCCAGGCCCGAGATGCCCTCGCGCCGCTTGAGCTCCATCAGCACGTCTTCGGGGCGCAGGCCGTGATGGGCCAGCAGCACCATGCTGTGAAACCACAGATCCGCCATTTCACGCACCAGATGCAGACGGTCGCCATCCTTGGCGGCCAGCAGCACCTCGGCGCTTTCCTCGGCCACTTTTTTCAGGATTGCATCCTCGCCCTGCTTGAACAGGGACGCCACATAGGACGACCCGGCCGCGGCTTCGCGCCGCGCTTCCAGCGTATCAGCCAGATGACTGAGTATCTCGGTGTTGATCATCAGACTGCCCTCAAGAAGAATCGGCCAAAGTATAAGTCGATTTTATTGCAAATTTACGAAAACTTGATAAGGAAAAACCCTAGCCTTGCGCCGGATCAAACTACCGTTCAGTTTCCCGCCCCATAAATGGCCGCAGGGTCCTTCAATACCTCATCCACACTCACCCAGGCACCCTGCTCGAAGCGCCGGTAAAAACAGGAGGCGCGCCCGGTGTGGCAGGCGATACCGCCGGCCTGCTCGATCTGCAACACCACCACATCTCCGTCGCAATCCAGCCTGAGTTCCTGCACGCGCTGCAAATGGCCGGACTCCTCACCTTTTTTCCACAATTTCTGCCGCGAGCGGCTGTAGTAGTGAGCGATACCGCTGTCGGCCGTCAGCTGCAGGGCCTCACGGTTCATCCACGCGACCATCAGCACGCGCTGGGTCTTTTCATCCTGGGCGATGGCGGTCACCAGACCGTTGCCATCCCACTTCACTTCATCCAGCCACGGGCTGTTGTTCATGGTTTTCCTTTAGCTCTCGGGACTCAGGACTCAGTATTCTGGATGAGCCAAAATCACGGCAACACATCGGTTCCCGAATCCCGGCTCCCCGATCCCGCATCGCTACCGCACTTACAACCTCACCTCTATCCCCGCCTCGCGCATGGCTTCTTTAGCCTGACGCACGGTGTATTCGCCGAAGTGGAAGATACTGGCAGCCAGCACCGCATCCGCCTTGCCTTGTGTGACCCCGTCGACCAGATGCTGCAGATTGCCGACGCCGCCAGAGGCGATCACCGGCACCGACACCGCATCCGCGACCGCACGCGTGAGCGCCAGATTGAAGCCGGCCTTGGTGCCGTCGCGGTCCATGCTGGTCAGCAATATTTCACCGGCGCCATAGTCGGCCATTTTGACGGCCCACTCGACCGCATCGATGCCGGTAGCCCGCCGTCCGCCGTGGGTGAAGATTTCCCAGCGGCTGTTGTCGGCATTCACCGCCTTGGCATCCACCGCCACCACAATGGCCTGACAACCGAAACGTGCGGCTGCCTCGCGCACCAGGTCCGGATTGGTGATGGCCGCAGTATTGATACCGACCTTATCGGCACCGGCATTGAGCAGGCGGCGGATATCATCGACTTTACGCACGCCGCCTCCCACGGTCAGCGGAATAAAGACCTGATCGGCCACCGCTTCGATCACATGCAGGATCAGATCGCGCTCGTCGGAGCTGGCGGTGATATCGAGAAAAGTCAGCTCGTCGGCGCCCTGATC
>NZ_RJTZ01000114.1:0-9346 GCF_024343515.1 Aquitalea sp. S1-19
CCAGGCCAAAGACTCTACGCCACTGAGCTGGGCTTGGGTCAGACGAAATAGCCACGGCTCAAACAGCGCTGCGCCAGCCACAAGTCATTGCCGTTTCAGGCCAGCAATTTAAGGCGATAACGGTCGCGATTGGGAAAGACACCCCACTACCAGAGGCTGTGTATAGATGCGGAAAAATAGAAAAAATCAGTTGCTTGACGAAGCCCACCAGCACAAAGGGCGCGGCCGGTCGGCTGCGATACTCAGAGGCACTCCACCACGCCATAGCGTCAGCAGCCAGCCTTGCGGAAGCCGTTGCCAGGAAGCCGTGGGCCATCCAACCCAAAGCGTCGAGGGCGGGATTTCCAGACCGGTGCCCATCAGCTTGAGGCAAGCTTCCTTGCGCGTCCACAAGGCAACACATGCCCGCTGGTCGGCTCTGGCCAGCCCCGGCCGCTCGTCCGGATGCAGGATCAACTCAAGCATCCCGGCATCAATCAGCCCCGGCTGCGGCTGCTCGACATCAATGCCCACGGCCGCATCCTGACACAGACCAACGCAACACCACCCGGCCGTCGAACTGCGGCTGACGCCGGCCGGCACCCATGGCAGGACGGATATCAGCTGCTGACATAACTGCCGTGCAGCCCGCCGGGCATCGGGGCGAAAATCCGGTGCGGCCTCGTACGCGAGGACAAGGCTATCCGGCATCAGGGCCGACATGCCTTGCCCATGAAGCGGCTCAAGCGACATAGCCCATCCGGCCCTGATAGTTCTGAGTGATCACAGTCACCACCTGTTCGACACCACTACGCACCACATCCCGATGTTCTAGGTCAGTCAGTACCCGTTCGAAACGGGCAAACCTTGAAGGATCGAAACCGTTGTACTTGCGGTGGAACAGTACGCCTGAATTCCGTATCGTCAGATCGGAAACGACCAATGTGACATCCAGCCGGCAAAGCTGCAGCTGGATGGCCGAAAGCTCATTAATCAGCAAGTGCCAGCGCAGATGATCGACCGTGTGTGCCTGCCATTGCACTGCATCTGCGGGCGCCTTGCGCAGACGCCGTACAATGGCAGCCGGAATATCCTGCGGATTTTGCAGTTTGCGCACCACATTGCGCCAGGTCTGCGCATGCCAGCGGCGATCCATCAAGGCGGGCGCCAGCGTGTCGAGCAGATAGACTGGCGCCGGCTTCACCATCTTATCCTGAGCCAGCAGCGCCAGTACTCCGCCCAAGGAGAAGCCCACCACGGCAGACAGGCGCGCTTCACCGATGGACTGGACGCACGCTTGCAGACTGCTGACAAAGTGGGCCCGCAGATCCTGCGATGGCGCATCGGCCATGATCTGTTCCACATTAACAATAACGACTGCATCCTCAGCGGTCAGACGGTCCAACAATACCCGGCTCAAGTGGAACAATTCGGACATATTGCTGGCCGCGCCGGGGATCAGCAACAGCACATGAGTGGCATCGGCAGGGCCCATCCAGCTCATCAGCGCATGCCCTCCACCGCCTGCCGACCTCAGCAGGGAACACAGATGGCCAAAGCGTGGGTAGGACAGAAATGAGCCAACATTGAGCTGCCAACCTTGCTGGCGCAGACGCGCCAGCAGTTGCATGGCCAGCAAAGAAGAGCCGCCCGCCTGCAGAAAGTCGGTCGTGTCATCTTCCGGCATCCGCCCTAGGCAGTACTGCCAGGCGGCCATTGCATGGTAGCGTACCGACACATCCGTTACAGAATCCGGCACATCGGATACCAAAACCGGCATGGCCGGCGGCAGACGGCGCATGGGCTCCAGAGGCAGTTCGCATAGTGATTCGAGCGCGGCCTCGAAGGCGCGGGCCAGCGCCGTCACATGACCGGCATCAAAAGCCGCCTGTACCGCTTCGATACGCGCCGAGATTCCCAGCTCGCCAGTCTCCAGATGCAGGCAGACGGCAAAACGCGACAGAGTCTGCGGCACATGCAGCCATTGCACCCGCTGATCGCCTATCTGCAAGGCCTGATGTGCATCCTGATGCCAGGTCAGGGCAAACTGATAGGGCTCAAATGCCAGAGAGGGAGACAAGATCCGCAAAGCCTGCGCGACAGCATCTGCACTGGCAAACCCCCCACCCTGCGCCGCCAGTACCGCCTTGCGTACCCGCTCCAGCGCAGCCGGCCAGGATTCTTCTGCACGCCGGCCCGCTTCGATCAGGCGCAGATCCAGACAATAGCCGACCGGCTCGAGCAGGGCCGCCTCGTCCCGGCGCGAGAAGGGGGTCAGTACGAAACGCCGCGTCTCGCCGAAACACTGTTGCAGAGCAACACCCCATGCCAGCAGGCAGGGGATGAAGGCGGTCGAATCCAGCGCCCGGGCCAGTTCGCCCAGCCGGGCCTGCAATGCGCAGTCCAGCGCAATCACCTGCTCGCCGCCAGCTGCGGGCAGGCGGGCCAGAGGAATGGTAGAGGGATCCAGCGTCTGTGCCATCTGTAATGCCGTCGCGTGGATTTGCGCCTCGTCCTGCCACTCGCGCCCGGCAAAGGCCCGGATCGAACCGACAGATGGCAGAGTTTCCCCGCGCAGCAGGGCATCGAGCTCACGCAACACCTGATGCACAGCGACCTCATCGATCACATAATGCTGCACCGTCCATACGCACAGCAGCCGACCACCCGCCAGCGGCCAGCAATCCACTCGCATCGCCCCTTCCAGCGGATCCATGGGCCGATAGATGGCGTCCAGCAAGGCGGCTGGCCAGTCACCCTTGCCGGCAGCCCATGCCAGCGGCGCATGCAGCTGCCACCACCCTTCGGGCAAGTCGGTAGCGATACTGACCTGACTGTCGCCCACACGCACCCGAGCCCGTAGCAAGGGGTGACGCACCCCCAGCCTGGCAAAGGCCTCGGCCAGACGGCCCGGCTGCATGCACTCGAACAGCAGTGCGGTCGGCACCAGATAGGCCGCGGCAGTCTCAGCTGCCAGACTGCCCCGCAATACCGCCTGCTGCGAGGCGGTCAGCGCCAGCGCCTCGCCCACCACCTCCGCCTCGAGCACGCAGGGTGCGGAGGCCAGCCATTCGGTCTGTTCTGCCAGACGGGGGCTGTTCAGAATTTTGATCGCTGGCAGTTCGCGCCCCAGACGCTCGCGGATCAGCGCAGACAGCTTCACCGCCTGCAAGGAACTGCCACCCAGCCCGAGGAAATCACTGTCCGCAGCCCGCACCTCCACCGTCAGCACCTGGCGCCACAAATCGGCCAGCTGCTGCTGCGCCGGCGTCAAGACGCCTGCTGCAGGCATCATCTGCAGCGTCTGGGCCAACTGGGCCACCAAGGCCTGCCGGTCGAGCTTGCCGTTGAGATTGACCGGCAGCTTCGGCAATGCCAGCAGCCGCGCGGGCATCATATAAGGCGGCAGACGGGTCGCCAGCTCGCGCCGCAAGGCGGCCTCGTCTAGCGTTCCACCAAAGGCCGCCAGCAATTGCCGGCTCGCGGCATCCTGGCCATCCACCCAGGCCACGGCTTCCTTCACCCCCGTGCAGGCCAGCATGGCCTGTTCCACCTCATCCAGTTCTATCCGGAATCCCCGCAGCTTGACCTGCCGGTCCGCGCGCCCGACAAACTCGTACAGGCCATCGCTCCGCCGCCGTACCCGGTCACCACTGCGGTACCAGCGTTGCCCGTCGAACTCGACAAAACGTTTGGCCGTCTCCTCCGGCTTGCCCAGATAGCCGAGCGCAACGCCCTCGCCGCCCAGCCACAACTCGCCGGTTTCCCCTGATGCGACCGGCTCCCCGTTGTCGTCCATCAGTTGCAGCAAAGTGCCGCGTATCGGACGGCCGATCGGCACATCGCTGCTGTCGTCCGCCACATCCGCCGCACGGATACGGTGGCATAGGCTGAAGGTCGTATTCTCGGTCGGACCATAACCGTTGATCAGCTGCAGGCCGGGGCAAGCGGCCATGGCGCGGCGCAAATGCCCGGGAGATACACGCTCGCCACCGGTGAACAGCTGGCGCAGCCCAGAAAGAACGCCGGGCGCATCATCCACCAGCATATTGAACAGCGCCGCGGTCAGCCAGGCATCGGTAATCTGCTTGCTTTGCAGGAATTCGCCCAGTTGCTGCAGATCGGGCAAGGCCAGACCCTGCACCACACAACAGCCCCCGTTGAGCAGGGGCGCCCAGATTTCCAGCGTGGAGGCATCAAAAGCCAAGGAAGAGAGCAAGGCCCAGCGGGCCTCAGCATCGAAGCGGGCATAGTCGGTCTCGCAGACTAGGCGGAACACGCCACGGTGGGGCACGACCACGCCCTTGGGCTCTCCCGTAGAGCCGGAAGTAAACATCGCATACAACGGCGCATGATCATCGACTTCGGGCCATACCGGCAACGGCGCAGCACACGCCTGCACCTGCTGCGGCACCAGTACCCGTACCCCGGGCATGGCCTCGGCCACATCCGGATCGGCCAGCAGCAACAGGGCATTGAGCTGGGTCAGGACTTTCTCGCGCCGCGAGGCCGGCGAAGCCATATCCAGCGGGACATACACCGCGCCGCAACGTGCCACCGCCAGCATCGCCAGCACAGCATGGATGGAGCGCTTCATCAGCAGGGGTACCCACTGCCCGGGTTTGATGCCTTCCTGCATCAGGCGTCCGGCCAACCCGGCAGAAAGTCCATCCAGTTCACGGAAACTCAGCGTCCAGCCATCCTGAGTCAAGGCAGCCTTGTCGGCATACTGCAAAAAACTGGCCTCCAGTCTGTCGAGTAAATAGCTCATCCTGCCTCTCCATGGGGTCCGCACTGAGTACACAAACCAAGTATTAGGTAACCATAGACCCCCTGAGGTTTGTGTCAATCACGGACACCATGAATTCAAACGGATGTTAGCTTATGCCGTTCAAATGCAACCGCAAATACCGCCGGTGCAAGGTCATTCAGGCGGGAATGGCGGCGCTGGCGGTTATAAAACACCTCGATATATTCCGTAATGTCTGCCTGTGCCTTTTCCCGGGTTTTATAACGATGATGGTGTATCAATTCGTTCTTCAATGAGCCCCAGAAGCTTTCCATTGGCGCGTTGTCATAGCAGTTCCCGCGGCGGCTCATCGAGGGCCGCAAGCCGGCTTGGATGATCTGCTTTTGGTAGCTGTGGGCGCAGTATTGGCTTCCCCTGTCCGAGTGCATAATGAGTCCTTTGGTTGGGCGCTTATGCGCCAGAGCCAGCGTTAAGGCTGCGCTGACCAGCTCTTTCGTCATGCGCAAGCCCATGGCATAGCCTACGATCTCACAGGTGAATACGTCCTTGATGCCGGCCAGATATAGCCAGCCGTCCTCGGTCGGGATGTAGGTGATGTCACTCACCCACATTTCATTGGGGCGCGACGGGGTAAACTGCTGCGCCAGTAAATTGGCTGCCACGGGCAAGTCATGGTTTGAATTGGTAGTGGCTTTGAATTTACGCACCTGAATGCAGCGCAAGCCCAGTCTTTCCTTTGTTTTGCGCACTTGCCAGCGCGTGATGGTGTGGCCTTGGCCGAGCAGTTCCTTGTGCAGACGGCGAGTGCCATAAGTCTGGCGCGTCTGATTATGCGCGGCCCGTACCGCGACTTCATGCAGCACCTTCTGTTGCTACCCTAGTGATGGCTTTCGATTCAGCCAGTCATAGAAGCCGCTGCGAGAGGTCCCCAGTACGCGGCACATCAGGGTAATGGGGAATTCGGCATGATGTCGCTTCATGAACGCGTACCTGGCCATGACTCCTTGGCAAAGTACGCGGTGACCTTTTTTAATAAATCTCGCTCCATTCGCGCCTCAGCCAACTCCCGGCGCAAACGGGCAATCTCGATATCTTGCAGCGCCGCAACCGAAAGACCCGCCCCGTTAGGTGCCTTGAGCCGCCCCTTTTTTGCCAGCCGGATCCAGTTGCCCAATGTTTGCGGCGGTAGATTTAAAGCCGCTGCGGCCTCGACTGGTGACTTGCCCTGTTGCAAAACCAGCTTGACTGCTTCCGCACGAAATTCAGCCGTATACATGGCTTTTGGTATCTTGCTCATCCCCACCTCCAAGTTCCAATTTAACAGAGTTGAAGGTGTCCGTTTTTTTCAGCATGCCTCAAGGGGCGCTTCTTGGCCGAATTGGACAGGGCAACCCAAGGCAGATCAACTCCCAAGCCAAAATCACCAACCACCAAACTGCCTCCGGTCATCAAGGCGGCACCAATCATCGGCACCTAGCAGCCGGCTTCCGCATTGCCTGATCCACTGCCGCAGCGCCGAGCGCTCGGCATATGCTACGGCCGTGTATCGTCCATGTTGGGTGGCGTTGCGGCTGCTTATGGCCTTACCGATTTCAGTTTTCGGGCCGGTGGCACGCGTCCACGGCTGCCATTGCCGAATCAGTTCGGCCTGCCTCGCCCTTCGTTCCGGGGTCCAGCCATTCGTTCTGCGCATCTTTTTCCTCCAATAGTTCGTTTGACTGCCTGTCGGATTTTTTCCCGCGCGCGGGCGTGTGGTTATTGACCTGCTGCGGTCCACTGGTGATGTTGGCTTGTTTGGCGAACACTTTTGGCGTCGGCTGTTTGATCTCGGCCAGCGCCTCGACAGTGGCACGACACTGCGCCTGCGCCTTCAGCGCCAGCTTGAGTTCAAGTTCGCGGGCGCTTGCGTGTGGTGCGACCAGTGCACGCCGTGCCTGATCCTGAAACAGCAGATCCAGGGTGACAGCCTGAGCAGCCAGCATGCGCTCCAATGGCGCAAGCTCACCAGCGCTGACCTGCTTGCACAGAGCCTCAATGGCCTGCACACAACCAGGGGCATCGACGTTATCGACGCCGAATAGGCGGCCAGCCAACTGGTTGGCGGTAACACCAGCATTGGTTTCGCTGTGCAGTGCGCCGCGGGCAATCGCATCTTGCGGAGTCTCATCGGGCGTACGCTTAAACTCTAAATTACGCGGCGGATGACCCGGACTGTTCATCTTGTTGATCCTTCCGATATTTCAGCGTTTCGCCATCGCCCGCCGGATGGCAGCCTCGGCTTCAGCCAGTGCGATACGTAGAGCCTCGGCGTCCGGCGCTGACTCGGCGACGATGGCAAAACGCTCGTGGATGCGCTCAAGCAAATCTTCAATATCGAGCAGTGCGCCATAGCGCTCGACCAGCGCAAGCACCAACTCTGTCAGGTCATCACCGCGCACCGTGCCACCATAAGTCCCCCCACGTGCATCGACCAGCCGGAAGGGAAGGACGGTATGCGCTGATGGTCTAGGTGGTTGTGGCGCCAAATCGTTGGCAGTCGTCAGCTCGGTAATGATTGCCGGCTTGTACTCGCGGATGAACTGGCGGATGTCGTCGGTCAGGTAACCCGTGGCTGTCAGCTTGTTGGCGCCGGATAGCGTAACTACCACCCCTGCCTGCCTCAAAAAGTCGATGGCAGCAGGCATGCTAGAAATCCTCCACGCCGTATATGGCAGCGTCAGGTTCGATGAAAGTTTTTCCAGAATCAAACTTCACCATCTTCACAACTTCACGCGATCCATTCATTTCGCACCCCTCAGCGTGAAGTTGTGAACTTTGTGAGGTTTGATACAGCAATTTTTCTCGTTCAGTCGTGCGCTCGATCCGCCAGCGCGTACCCTCCCTCCGCGAAATAGACAAATCTTCGCGGGCATCGATACCAACCATGCGCAAAGCCGGCGCAATCCGCTTCAGTTGGTTGGCCAACCCCTTGCCAGACTTCGGCCATGCGTCACAGCGGTCGGGACGGTACTTCTCAAGCCTGGACAACAAGTCCTTCAGCGTACCGGCAAAGAACTCGTTGTCGCCGATGTACTCGCGGATCGCCATCCCGACTGGTGATGCCTCCAGCGTGCGCTCGATGTTGCCGACCTCGCTTTGCCGATACAGCCTAGCGAAGTCGTCAGGGTCTTTGCCTTGGGCTGCATACATTGCCATGCCCAACAAACAGAAGTCAGCCATTCGCGGCCGGCGCTCCGGGGCGAGATCGACCTTCGGCCGCTCGCGCAGTGTCGCTACAAACAAATCCAGCAACGCACCAAACAGCCGGCCATACTCGGCGTCGAAAGCGGCGTCCAACTCTGCACCGGTCGCGCGCGCTGTGATGCTCGGCAGCTCGACCGAAATCGTGCGGCTGACCAGGTCTTGTGCCGTCACCACTGCAGCGATGCCATTCAACACAATCGGCCGCTTCACTTCGATGGTTGCTTCCTCGGAATCTGTGTACAACTGGCGTCGCGCGAAACCGCCTCCTGTTGCCAGCGTGCAAAAGGCATCCTGCATCTCTGGCGACAAGTGCGACAAGTTCTCATAAGACACCAACAGGCCGGATGCGGCCGCTACAAACACGTCCTCTCGGGTTTTGGGTGCCGCACGCAAGTTCACATGATTCGGGTCAATCAGGCGGCGCAGATACGTTTGCGCCGTACTCTTGGCACTACCCTGCTCGCCAGTCAGTTCCAGCAAAGGATAAGGTGTATCCGGGCGCAGACATTCCAGTAACCACGCTAACACCAGCGGGCGCGCGGCTTCCGGAATATTGACGTACGGCCACAGCGCGTCGAGGTTTCCTCCCTCCACTGGATCGGGAAGCGGTCGCATTGACTTGCTGCGAATGAATAGAACCGGCGATTGCTCGATGATCTGCCAGCCCTCGGCGCTGACCTCAATCACACGCCAATCGTCGTCGCCCAAGTCAATCAAGTAGCTGTCATCATGCTTGGCCACCCGAACGTGCACCTCGCGCAACTCACCTTCATGCCGGCCGATACCTGTCAGCACGGACAATGCCTCTTTGACCGCCTGATCGCGCACGGCCTTTTCGGTCGCCCGGTAAAACGATGCACTTAACCAGTCGCGAAAGGTAGGCGAGGCGATCTTCCACGCCTGATTACTGCCGTTCAGTTTGACGAACACATCGCCGTCCTGGTTGCGGTACAAGATGCAGTTGGATTGGACATGGCGTACCAATGCAGTCGATGCCGACCCACTGCCGGTCGCAGGTTCGTCGTCAAGCTCGACCGACTCCGGCAGTAGCGCCATAGCATCAATCATTGGTAGGCCGGCCAGTGCCTCCGTGCCGTGCAGTGGCAGCCAGTCGGCCACATCACCGCTCTCGGACAAGCCCAACTGATCTGTCTCGACTACCCGGATGCTCGTGACACTGCTAACCTGCAATGTCTGAATGACATCGATTAGCCAGCGATGCCCTGCGGCATCTAAATCCGGCCATACAATCACACGCCGGCCAGCCAGCGGCGTCCAGTCGGCACCCCGAACACTGGTCGCAGATCCCGAAGTCATCGCCAGAACACCGACGTCTGTCAGTGCCGCCGCGCACTTCTCGCCCTCGACCAGCCA
>NZ_RJTZ01000115.1:0-9248 GCF_024343515.1 Aquitalea sp. S1-19
GCTTCACCCGCTTCGTGATGTACGGCATCGACCGGCGCGCGTACGCGGGGGTCGGCTACCTGCGCCTGCCGGACATCGACCGCGGCGAGCCTTCGCTGGTGCAGTCGGGATTCGAGCTTTACACCGGCCGCCGCTACCGTGTCGCCGTCAATGTATGCCGCAAGCAGATGACCGCGTGGGTCGACGGCCAGCCCTTGCTGCGCCACAGCGACCCCATGCTTGCCGGCGGCGTACTGGGTCTGCGCGCCAACGGCAGCGTCAATTTCTCCAAGGTGCGGGTCAAGGCGCTGGACAGCGTCGACTGCCCGCGCGATTTTGCCGCCAGCGACTTCATGCGCGACGCCCAAGGCATGCCGCCGCCCGATCCATTGCCGTTCTGCTTTAGCTGCTAGTCACCCAGCCGGCGCACCGGCAGCAGCGCCTTGCCTGCCCAGAACGCCCACTCGGCCTGCCCGGCGCCGGGCAATCTCGTCGGCAAGCGCGATATTGGCATGGCCGTCCTCGCGGCGCGGCGCGATGCGCGTCGGCAACTGCGTCAGCGCGCACGGTGCCTGAGCACCTTCCCGCGCGCACAGCACGTCGGGCGTCGGCCCCAGCGCCTGCTGTATGAGCGCAAGCGACGCCGCCTGCCTGTTTGCATAGCACGCAAGGTCGCCGCCGGCCCTCTTGAGCATTGCCGCCGTCGCCTGCGCGCGATCAATCGCGCACACGCCGGCCTTCACCGGGTGGAACAGCGCATCAAGCTTGCCGCTGGCCGACACCACCCGCGGCGTGCAGGCAGCGGACAGCCCGCGTGCGATCGCGGCGGCGGTCGCACGCGTACGTTCGTCCACATCCGCATACAACGAAATGTCTGCAGCCGCCGGGCACGCGTCCAGCCCAAGACGCTCGCCATAGGCGCGGCCCATAGGCTCGGCCAACGCCGCGCCGCGTGCGGAGAGTTCGCTCCGCCCGACCGTCCACACCGGCCACGGCCGCGCGCTCCACTGTGCAAGCGTGTCCGCGTGCTGGGTCGGCGCGCGCACCCCGTGCCGCGAGAGCACCACCAAAGCCAGCGGCACGTCGTCCGCCCTGGCCGCTACCGGCCACGCGCTAAACACGCATGCGCATGCGCATGCCAGAAACCATTGTTGCCATCCCCGCATCGCAACCTTCCCTTACCAAATGCTACGTCCTCATTGTGCCTTGGTCTCCGCGGCCTAACGCCTCCTGCAGACCGTGCACGGGCTGAATCTGTCAACATTCCGGCACGTGCCGCCAACCCAAGTAGTTGAGCAGATATTTGCTTGCTGCGCCGTGAAAATACGCCATCCAGTTTTTCAGGCGTTGGCGATAGGTTTTCACACTCCGGATATGGAAGACCCTCACACAAAGATCAGGCCTAGCCTGCACAACGTTGTGAGTGATGCCTTGCATGCGAGCCAATGTGATATAAACCACGGCTCCATCCATGCACAACACCGCCTCGGCATCCACCCAGAACGGCAGACATATACGCGGCATCCAGTTTTTCGAGACAGAAACAGGATTCTTCGAGCAACGCCTGCTGCAAGATGATCTGGGCGCAGGCCTTGACGGCCTCGCGTACCAGCACCTCGGCGTTGGCAAGGCTGGTTTACAGATCGGGTGTGCTCGCCATCCCGACAGCGGCAAGATGCCGGGATGAATCGCCAGCGGCAGGGCGAAGGCGACCTCGCCCGCTACGGTCAGATCATCGATGACACCTTGGTGTCGGTGCCGACCCGGCACAACGGGCGCATCGCGCATGATGGTTAAGCGTTTTTCATTCACTTAACGTAGACATCCGCATCATATAGACGCTGATCGACCAAGCCCGGTGCGACAGCGGCAAGGTCGCTCTTGAACGCCAGTTGCCGGATCCAGAGCAACGTAGAGGAAGTCGGGCTGAGCAACCAGGCGCGGGCGTAGGCATCGGCGGCGATGTCAAGCTGCCCGGCGAGTTCGGCGAGCTTGCCGCGGATGACCTGTGCGCGCCAGCTATCCCGCTTGCGCAAGACTGCCTCCATCAAAGCCAGCCCCTGCTGCGGCTGGCCACGGTATAGCGCGTACAGCGCGCGTGCCTCGTACACGAGCACATTCTGGTAATGCGGCGACGCAGACTGCGCAGCCAGCACCGCCATGACGGCATCTACTTCGGCACGCTTGGGCGGCGGCTCGCCATCGGTCGCCAGGTCGCCCAGCACCAGCATGCTCGTGGCCAGCATGGCCAGCACTTCCGGACTCGTCGGATAGCGCGCGCGCACCTCTTCGAGCAGCCTGACCGCCGCGCGCAGCGAGGCGGCATCGGCCTTGAAGAACCGGTAATACCCCTGATAAAACAGCTCAGTTGCATGGAGGTCAGCGGCGGTATCCGCTCCGGGCAACTTTTCCGGCACGGGCTGGTGCAGCGCCCGCAGCACATCACCAGCCAGCGCCGTCATTGCCGCTGCCTGCAACTGCAGCGGATAGTGCTTGTCGAGCAGAACCTGCTCGCGCAACTGATGGGTCATCAGCGCGTGCAGATACGATGTCTGGCCGACCCGCACGACGCGCAATTGCAGGCTGCGCGCGCTGTGGGCTATCGCCTGGCTACGCTCATCGATCGACTGTACCACCTCATACGGGGAATACCGGGCAATCGTATACGCGGCGAGCGAACCCAAACCGACCAGCTGCGCATTCAGGCGCTCGTCCTTCGTCAGCTCGAACACAACCATAATGCGGCGGGGGTTGGGCAGCTCATACAGCGGCGGCGCAGTCGTGTCCGATAGGCGCGGCGGCCACACCAACATGAACAGTATCGCGCCAAAGCTTGCCGCCAAAGCGCCAAACAGCAGCCAGCGCCACCCCGGCCAGGTGACGGGGATGGCGCCAGCGGTCACGCTCGTTACCGGCACCGCCAGCCGGTAGCCGCGCTTGGGTACGGTCTGGATATAGCAGGGCGCATCGTCACAGCCGTCACGCAGCGCCTGACGCAATTCGGATACGGCCTGGGTTAACGCATGCCCCGCCGCATTGACGCCGCACAAGGCCGCCAGCTCGGCCGGGGCAAGCACGACGCCGGGCTGCCCGACCAGGCAGGCAAGCAAGCGGGCCGCGCGCGGCGTCAGCGTCAGCTCGCGTCCACGCACCGGATCATGCAGCCGCGCGTGCCTGACCAGAAAACGCCAATTCCCCAGCTGAAACTCGGCAGCGGGCTGGGCATCGTGCATAACAGCAGACGCTTGCCTGCCCCGGGTGAGGCGCGCAAGCAAACGCCGGATCTGCTTCATCTCACTTAGCCTCCCGCATCCTGTCCGGCAGCCTGTGCCACGAGCTTGCTCAGGCGCGGTGCCAGCTTGGACAACTTGGTATCGAGGCCCAGACGGGTAATCCAGACAAGTGTGCCGGCATCCGGCTTAAGCTGATAGGCTCGGCTGTAGGCATCGGCGGCCTCGTCCAAGCTCCCCTCCAACTCGGCCAGTTTGCCGCTCACGATCTGTGCGCTCCAGGTTTCGCGCAGGTGCAGCGACTGCTCGATCAGCGCCCTGCCCTTGGCTTGCTGCCCCTGGTACAAGGCATGCATCGCCCGCGCTTCAAAGACCACCGGATAGGCAAAATACGGAGTGCCCTCCTGCTGGTACAGCACATCGAAAGTCGTATCCGACGCCTTCAACCAGCGCCCAGCAGCACCCGTATCCAAATCGCTCAAGACAAGCTCGATACTGCCGCGCAGTGCGAGCAGATCGGCTCTGGGATGACTGGCCGTCATCTGTAAGAGTGTCGCGTGCGCCATGCGCAGCGATGCCGCATCCCCCTTGGCGATCCGGTAATACGCCATGAAAAAGCGTTCAGCATTATGAGGGTCTTCCATGGGAGGCGCTGCCAACGGTTTGGTCGGACGCGGATAGTGCAAGGCCTGCAACAGGTCTGCGCTCAGGGCCGACATCGCACCGTGAAGCGGATGCAAGGGATAGCGCTTGTCAAACAGTGGTAAGCCCCGCAGCCTGTGCTCGAAGCGCGCGCGTAAAAAATCGGCCTCGCCGACGCGCTCGACGCTCAGCCGGAGCTCCCGCGCGCTATTCAGGCAGCAGACCGCCCCCCTGTCGGACGGCATAAACTGCGTCATTGAGTAAGGCGTGCGCATGGTCAGGATATAGGCGGCAAAACCGCCCACACCATACTGCAAGGCCGTCAAACGCTCATCGCCAGTCGACTCGATATGGACATCGATGCGCTGGGTGCTGAGAAGAGCTTTCGGCGCGGACTCATTCGTCGCAGGCGCGGGCCACAGAAAGAAGCCCGCCAACGACAATACCAAAAACAGAAGCACAATAAGCAGCACGGGACGACGCCACGGATGCAGCCCTCCGCCAAGGGAAGCAGTGTCAACAGAAGACCCTGTGTCCACTGCTGCGGCCGCAGGTGGACAGATACCGGACAACTTATTTGCACAGCGCTCAACCGGTGCAACCAGGCGATAACCGCGCTTGGGCACGGTCTGGATATAGCAGGCCGCATTATCGCGCTCGCCACGCAGCACCTGACGCAGTTCGAAAATCGCCTGCGTTAGCGCATGGTCGGTCACTTCGCCGCGCGTCCACGCACCACCGATCAACTCGTCCCGTCCCAATACTTCGCCCGCGTGCTCGACCAGACAGCTCAGCAACTGCACGGCACGCGGCGTCAGCACCACCTCGACAGCGCGCGCCTCGTCGCGCAACAGCCCCTGTTCGCTCAGAAACAGCCAATCACCCAACAGATAACATGTTTCCGGCATTAAAATCTTAAGTAAATAAAAAGTTGAATATATAGCAGATTAATAATCTATGCTTTTTATTTGTGCCCGCTGCGCGGACATGTTCAAGCTTGTCGCTTGGGCAAACCGGGCGCAATGGCGCGAGGAAATACGAATAGGCAAGGGGCTTGTAGCAACAAGCCCCTTGCCCTACCCCGAAGGCTCACGAAGCCCCGGCAAAATGCATTACGGACAGGGCCTTATATCGCGCCAACCACAACGGCCAACTTGCAATTGGAAGCACGCCATTTTTAAGCGCCATCTTGCAAGCCAGGCAAAACGGACAGCCCGCTCAGCCTGCATCGACCGCGTCAATGCCGTCGCGGCGCAGAATCTTGCGCAAGGTTTCCAGCGCTTCGACCTGGGTCTGGCGTACCCGCTCGCGGCCGAGCCCCAGCAGCTTGCCTACCACCTCCAGCGTCAGCGGCTCATCCCCATTTAGTCCGAACCGCAATTCGATGACCGCACGCTGTCTGGCGGAGAGCTCGCTCAACCAGCCCTGCAGGCCCTGATCCAGTTGCTGGCGCTGCAGCAGACGGTCTGGCATGCGCTGCGGATCATCGGCCAGGACATCAACCAAGGTCAAAGCGGTACTGTTTCCCAACGGGGTCTCAAAAGAGACACACCCCCCTTGCAATTCAAGCAGCCCTTCCACTTCCGCACGCGGACACGTCAGGCGACGTGCGACTTCGGCCGTCAAGGATTCGCATCCATCCTCGACCTCCAGCGCCCGTAAGGTGCGCTGCACCTTGGAGATTTGCTTGCCCACGTACACAGGCAGGCGCACGGTGCGTGACTGGTTAAGCAGGGCACGCTCGGCGTTCTGGCGAATCCACCAGGTCGCGTAGGTCGAAAAGCGGAAGCCCAGTTCGGGCTCGAACTTCTCCAGCGCATGCATCAGGCCAAGATTGCCCTCCTCGATCAGGTCCAGAAAATCAACGCCACGGTTCTGATAATGCTTGACGATAGACACGACCAACCTGAGGTTGCGCTCTATCATCTCGCACCGCGCCAGTTCGTCCCCTGTCTTCATACGAAGGGAAAGCCGCTGCTCTTCCTCCTGAGTCAGAAGAGGCTTGCGCCCGATCTCGTTGAGATAGATGCGAGTCAGCGTAGTTGTCTCTTCACGCCATGCATCCTGCACGGTCTCTTCCATGCAAGGCGCGAGGGGGGCGTCGTCTTCAGCAAATTGCGCGATCGACTCGTCTACTAAACAGGCTTCTGCAACGGCGAACATAAGTCTCTTCCGAATTCCATTTTTTCAAAGCTGACAAGGCCACCGGCGCCGGGTACCTCCGACTCCAGGTGGGAAACGCCGGCAAAGTTAGTTCCGCATGCCGCTGTTGTCCTCATCGCACGATCAGTTATCGCCCCGCCATATCAAGAAAACATCAAGCCCTTGTTTAAAAACTAATTTTTAGGGGAACGCAAACGCGGCCCTTGGCACAAGGCACATCGGCTTCCCCCGTCGCCAACACCCGAGGTATCTACCGTGCCGCTTTTTCACCCAGCAAAGACCCGTGCCATGACACAGCTGACGTCTTCCTGAGACCCGCAGCCCCCTGCCGCGGCACAGGCAAGGATGGCGCAAGCGGAGGTGCACGACCCGTCACCCCGTCCGGATCCTGACAGGAAAGGACCGGACCAGACGGGGAACCCGTCAGAATGGCGGCAGGGCAATACCCCGCCATCCAGCGGCACCGGCAAGCCAATAGAGCGCTCATCCACGGCATACAAAAAACCGGCCAGACTCGCGTCTGGCCGGCTCGTGTTGATCCAAGCGGAAAAGCGGCTTACAGCTTAAAGCGGCCGAATTCGTCACCCATGCGCCGGGCGGCGATGTCCAGTTCGGTCAGCGTGCTGCTGACCTCCTGCAGGCGGCTGTCGTTTTCCAGAACCTGACCGTTGATCTGCTCGGTGCTTTGCGCGATAAGGGTGGTCGCCACCTGCTGCTCGCTAGTTGAGTGGCTGATTTCGCCCATCTTGCTGACCACTTCGCCCATCGCGCGGCGGATGCCTTCGATCTGGAGGGCCGCTTCACGGGACACGGTGACGCCCCCTTCGACCGACTCGACGGTGCGATTGACGTCGCCGACCGCCTGCGCGGTCTCCTCACGGATCGCCTCTACCATGCCGGCGATCTGCTGCGTTGCCTGCCCGGTACGCTCGGCCAGCTTTCTCACCTCGTCGGCGACCACCGCGAACCCTCGGCCCTGCTCGCCGGCGCGCGCCGCCTCGATTGCAGCGTTCAGTGCCAACAGATTGGTCTGGTCGGCGATATCACGGATCACGTCAGTGATGCCGGAAATCTCCTGCGCGCGGGTATTCAAAACACCCAACATGCCTTCCAGCGCACGCACACTGCCGGCGGTACCTTCCATCCCCTCGCACAAGCGGCGGATGCCTTGCGCGCTCTCTTCCATCTCACCACGCGTGTCGCACACCAACTGGTCGGCCTGCTGCGCGCCATCGGCAATCTGCGCGATGCTGACGGTAATTTGTTCCAGTGTCGCCGCGTTGGCGCTGGAGACATCCGATAGCGCACGCGAGCCGGCCGCCACTTCGCTGACAAGATGGCTGGACGCCGCGACGCCGCTGGCGACTTGTCCCGCTTCGCTGCGCAGGCTGCCGAACAGGGTGCGCAGCCCGACGACGAAGGCGTTGAACGCCTCGGCGGTCTGCGCGATTTCGTCCTCGCCCTTCACCGGTAGCGCACGAGTGAGGTCGGCGTCGCCCTGCGAGATTTCGCGCATCGCGTCGCGCAGACGGATCAGGCCGGAAAGCATGCCGCCGATCACACTGCCGCCGATCAGCACCAGTACCAGCATCACGCCGAAGGTCGAGCCGCCCAAAAGGTAGCTCAGACGGGTGATCGGCGCATCGAGTAGCGCCTCATCCATCGCGACACCGGCAATCCAGTCAGTGCCGGCGACCGGATGCAAGGCGACAACCATCTCGCGCCCATCGACAACAACGGAACGCCCCTCGTCTTCGCCCGCCATGCGGGCGACGGTTTCGCCAGTCAGCGTAGGAGCCAGCTCGGATACCGGTTTTTGCACATGCTCGGCTTGCGGGAACGAGATAACGGTGCCGTCCTTGTCGAGCAGGAACACGTAGCCGTCGGCGCGCACCTTGCGCTCGGCCAGTTGCGCGAACAGCTTGTCGACCAGCACGTCGGCGGCGATCACGCCGGCGAAGGCACCGTTCTCTTTGAACGGCACACTCAGGGTGACCGCCAGCTTTTTACTGATCACATCAACGTAGGGTTTGCTCAGTGCCGGCTCGCCGCTTTGCTTAGCCCGCTGGTACCACGGGCGGGTACGGGCGTCGAATCCGGGGGGCAACACCTTGCCATGGTCGGACACGAAACGGCCGTCCTCGTAGCCGACAGCCAGATTCTCGAAACCGCTGATGCGCGCCTGGCGGTTGATCAGGCGGGTCAGGTCAGCCGCCTGTGTTTCGTCCTCGACACTGCGGGCGTCGCGCAACTGGTCGCTATACCACTGGCCGAGCAAGGCGGCCTCGCTGCGTGCGAGCGAGCTGATCTCGGCATCGCTGCTGTCGATCAGCGCGCGGCGCATCTGGGTGAACGAGATGGCAAACAGGATGGCTGCCAACAGCAACAGCAGGCCGGCGCACAGTATCACCAGCCGGGCTTTCAGGGTCTTGAACACGGGCACTCCTCTTTAAGAAACGATACAAGATAGCGGAGTCAACCGCGGCCAGAGTCCTGGCATAAATCTAACTTAGATTATATTCATATAAACTCATATTTCCATTATCGTGAATAATCACATGCTGTCAGCGAAGCCAATGGATCAACCGCGCGTGGCAGATTTCAGCTTTACACCATGAAAAATGCCACGTGCAAACAGTCCGGTCCGCGGCCAAGGCAACGACACGAACCATGCGGTCGCGGTGATAATCGCGCCGCGCGTAGCGGCATGAGCCCTGCCGGCCATCCAGGCCTAACAGGTCTAAAGCGCCACCAGGCGCAGGCAGGCGGCGAACGCGGCGACTGCCGCCTCGCGCATCTCGTGACAATGCGCGCTAGAAGCGAGCATCAGATTCAGCGACAGTCCGAAATGCTCGACCGCCATCCCCGCCGCATCGTGCAAGGTGTCGCCATCGGCGACAAGCGCCAGTTCGCCGGCCAGGTAGACTTGCAGAGACATCGTATATCTCCCGCAGAAGGATCGGATCGAATTGGCCAGCGTAACAAGCGCCGTCTCGTCAAATTCAGAACAGGCTTTCCAAGTGGCAGCTGCTCGATGCCAGCGCACGCACTTCGCGTACTTCGAGCCGGTAAGCGCCCTCTTCGGCCACCGCCTCGCCATGCAAAGTCAGTTGTACGGGATGGCTACTACGCAAGCGCCATGCTTCTTCCAGCCGTGTGCCCGCCCCAGCCGGCAGCACCAGCCGGTAGCGCGTTTTGACCGCGTTGCAGCGCTCAAGCTGCCACTGCCCGCCA
>NZ_RJTZ01000116.1:0-9191 GCF_024343515.1 Aquitalea sp. S1-19
GAGCTGATGTTCCAGTACGAACATGTGCCGCTGGGCCAGCTGAATATCAGCCAGCTGATCAACGACATCATGGCGCTGATTCGCGATCACGGCATTGTCTTGCCACCCGACCTAGCAATGCTGTTCAAGGCGCTGGTCACGCTGGAAGGGCTGGGGCGGCAGCTAGACCCCGAGTTTTATCTGGTCGACCAGCTCACCCCTTTTGTGCGCGACCTCATCAAGGCGCGCTATCACCCCAAAGCCATCGCCCGCAAAGGCAAGCAAAGCCTGCTGGACGGCATTACCATGCTGTCAGGCCTGCCGCACGATATGGTGCGCATGGCGCGCGATATACGTCAGGGCAAGTTCCGCATTAATCTGGATCTGGCAAGGCTGGACAGTTTCGGCCGCCAGATAGACAAAAGCGCCAACCGCCTGACCATGGGCATTGTCACCGGCTGCCTGATCATAGGCTCCAGCATCGTCATGACGGTCAATGCCGGCCCCATGCTGTTCGGCCTGCCACTATTCGGCTTTCTGGGCTTTATGGTGGCCATGCTCAACAGCCTGTGGCTCATTTTTTCCATCTGGCGCGCCGGCAAGGAGTACTGATGAAAGCCGTACTGCATGCATTCTTGCTGCTGCTCACCCTGCCTGCCCATGCCTTGCAGGTGCTGACGCTTGACTGGGCTAATGCAGGCGAAGTCGCAGCGGCACTACGCCCGACGCTGCAGCCGGGCGAATCGCTATCGGCCTTTGAAGGCAAGCTGATCATCAATGCCAGTGTGCAGCGCGAGCAGGTACTGGCACAGGCGGCGCGCGAACTGGACACCCAGCCTGCCATGCTGGACATTGAAGTGGCGCAGGACAAATCGGCGCAAAGCAGCCGCAGCGAGATCAATCTGGGCAACGGCACTTCCAGCAATAATGGCTGGTCGGTCAATAGCGGCAGCCGCCAAAACAGCATACTGCAAAGCTTAAGCCTGCTCTCGGGCAAAAGCGGCAGCATCAGTCTGGGGGTCGAGCGGCCGCTACCGTGGCGGTTTAACGGACAGGGCAGCCAGAGCGCCATCAGCGGCTTTCAGGTCACACCAAGGCTGAACGGGCAGCAGGTGCTGCTGGATATTTCGGTCAGCGATGAGACATTAGGCAATGGAATGAGCGTACGCAAACAATCACTGATCACCACCTTGAGCACGCCTTTAGGTCGCTGGGTGAGCTTAGGCAGCGTCCGACAGGACGGGCGCGGCGGACAGCTATTCGTATTCGGCGCACAAGGCGGCAACAGGCAAAGCCTGAGCACGGTGCGGCTACGCGTCACCCGCGCGCCTTAACGCTCGGCGATAAACGCCACCGCCTCGGACAGGCGCTCGATGCCGATGATTTCCAAGCCCGCGATGGGCTGGCGCGGACGATTGGCCGAAGGCACCAGGGCGCGGGTAAAGCCCAGCTTGGCTGCTTCTTTCAGCCGCTCCTGCCCGCGCGACACCGGCCTCACTTCACCTGCCAGCCCCAGTTCGCCGAACACCACCAGCTTTTCCGGCAAGGGCTTATTCCTCAGCGACGACACCATGGCCAGCACCAGCGCCAGATCGGCGGCCGGCTCGATAATCTTCACCCCGCCCACCGCATTAAGAAATACATCCTGATCGGCACAGCTCACGCCTGCATGGCGGTGCATCACGGCCAGCAACAACGCCAGCCGGTTCTGATCCAGCCCCAGCGCCAGCCGCTTGGGCTGGAAACCGTGGGCATTGTCCACCAGCGCCTGCACCTCGACCAGCAAGGGGCGTGTGCCATCCTGACTGACCAGCACACAAGAACCGGGCACATCATCGCGATAAGACGACAGAAAAATGGCCGACGGATTGGACACGCCCTTGATGCCGCGCTCGGTCATGGCGAACACACCCAACTCGTTGGCAGCACCGAAACGGTTCTTGATCGCCCGTATCATGCGGTAGTTGGAGTGGCTGTCGCCCTCGAAATACAGCACGGTATCGACAATATGCTCGAGCACACGCGGGCCGGCGATCGCGCCTTCCTTGGTCACATGGCCGACCAGTACGATGGTAATGCCGGACTGTTTGGCGATACGGGTCAGCTGCGCCGCACATTCGCGCACCTGCGACACCGAGCCTGGCGCCGAACTGACCTGATCCGAATACAGCGTCTGGATGGAGTCGATCACTGCCACCGCCGGCTGCTCATCCTTAAGCGCGGCAATCACGGCTTCCAGACGGATCTCGGCCAACAGGCGCACATGGCTGGCATCCAGCTGCAGGCGCGAGGCACGCAGCGCAATCTGCTGCGGCGACTCCTCGCCCGATACATACAAGACCTTGCGGTTGGCCCCCATGGTCGCCAGCGCCTGCAATAGCAAGGTCGATTTGCCTATGCCCGGGTCGCCGCCCAGCAAAATCACGCCACCTTGCACCAAGCCCCCGCCCAGCACACGGTCGAGTTCCTCCATGCCGCAGCTCTCGCGCGGCACTTCTTCGGCTTGCACCGAAGACAGGCTCTGCACGCGGCTGGTCTGGCTAGTCCAGGTCTCAAAGCGCGGTGCGGCAGCAGGCGCTTCCACCGCCTCGACCAGGGTATTCCAGGCATTGCAATGCGGGCACTTGCCCTGCCACTTGGGCGAAGTGCCACCACACTCGGTGCAGCTATAGATGGTTTTGGCTTTGGCCATGATGATTCCGCAAGAACAGCAATAGCCAGCCTGTCCCCCATCAGGGGGCGTGCAGGCCGGGCATTATTTGAATGAAGTCAGGCTAGGCCAACAAAGAAAGACTTAGCCGGGCGCCGCACTGGCGGCAGGCTGGGACTGGCGGATGATATCCAATAAACGCATCTGATCGGATTCCGTGCCGCCGCCCTCCTTGGCGACACCGCCCTTGCGCTCGCGCATGGCAGACAGCACCGCCTGCACCTGCGGATCGCTTTGCACCTGTTTGTCTGCCTCTTCGCTACTGAGCTGCGTCGGCCCCAGTTGCACAACAGCTGGCGCCGCCTTGCCATGCAGCGGGGCCGCCTTGGCCGGCAAGCCGGTCGCAGGCTTGACTGCCACAGGAGGCGGCGCCATGGTGTCCAGTTTGTTTTTCACCATGTACTCGTTCATTTCACGCCAGCCGGCGTAAATTTGCGCCTTGTCCGCATCCTCGTTGCGCAAAAAACACTCTTCCAGCGAGCGTCCGGTCTGACGACAGGCGGCACCGATGGCCTTATTGGCATCATGAGTAAGACCGGTCAGATTGCCTATCCAGTTACAGCCGGAGAGCAGCGCGCATAGCGGCAGCCAGAACAATGCTTTCATGCGCAACTCCTTCAGGCAGTTTGGGTACGCAGGTCCAGATGGATGATTTCGCCGCTGCGCCCGCGACTGGCTGCGCTTAGCCAGTAAAGGAAATGCGGCATCAGATCGGCCAGTTCGCCGCGCTCACAGCGCGCCTCGCCCGGATGGGTACGCAGGCGCTGCGGCGAGTTGACCGAGCCCGGGGTCAGCAGATTGACACGCAGATTGGGGAACGCATCCCATTCGCTGGCCGCCACCTGCGTCAGATAGCCCAGACCGGCATGCGATGCCCCGAACGCGCCCCAGAATGCCTTGGCCTGCTGGCCGTGCTCTTCGCCGACAAACAGCACCGAAGCATCAGGCGAGGCCTTCAAGAGAGGCAGGCACGCACGGGTCAGGGCAAAAGGCGCCACCGTATTGATACGGTACTGGTTCATCCATTCGTCTATGGTCTGGTTGGCCAAAGGCGACAGGGCATACATATGCGACGCGCAGTGTACGATGCCGTCCAGCCGGCCCAGCGACTGACCCAACTGGAAGGCCAGATTATTGAATTCTTCGTCGCTGGCCTTGAGCAGATCCAGCACGATGGCGACCGGCTCGGGCAAACCCTCGGCCACGATGGCATCGTACAATGCTTCCAAACGCTTGGTATTGCGTGCCAACAGCACCACGGTGGCGCCGTGGCGTGCGTAATGCCAGGCTGCCTGCTCGCCTATGCCTTGGGTCGCGCCGGTTACCAGAATGACGCGCCCGTTCAGGCAGTCTGCTGCAAAGTCTTGTGTAGTCATGAGATCAATTCCAGTCGTGCATCACGGCAGATGCCGCAGCCGCGCCGCTTCTGACGGCGCCTTCCAAAGTCGCCGGGTAATCCTGGTTCACCCAGTCCCCGGCAAGATAGCCATAGTTTACCTGCATGCGCGGCCCCGGTCGCGCCAGCGCCACGCTGGAGGCAAAAGTCGCGCGTTTCTCGCGCACCACCTGCACTGACAGGGGCGCAGCCTCCGCCCCGCAAATACCGGCCAGATCCGCCAGCACCTCGGCAATCAGCGCGTCTTCGCTGCCTGCGCCGTCATCGCAGCTGATCACCGCCGCAATCTGCCCTTTTTCGCCGCACAACTGTTCACGGTCAAAAAACCAGTGCACCCGCGCATGGGCAAGGCCGGTCATGCTGCGCGGCAAGGCCGGCAAGCTGGCAAAGCCAAGGTATACAGTTGTTATCGGCCGGGCTTGAAAAGCCTGAAGTGCGACACCCGCCATTTCGCTGGACAATAAATGCGCCGCCTGCCACGGCGGCAGCGCCACAATCACCCGGTCAAAGCGCTCGCCATCGACATCCACCCCGTCGTCGTCAAACGCCAGCGATCGCACCCGCTGCCCGGCGCGGCAGTCTGCGCCTTGCTCTTGCAGCCAACACCAGGCGGGCTCGGGCAAAAGTTGCGACAAGTCCACCCGCGGCAGCATCAGATCACTGTCGGCACGCGACCCGCCCACGCTGTCCCCCAAAACCCGGGCCAGCGTCTGCATGGAAGCGAGCTCCAGCGGGGTATTGAGTGCCGACAGCACCATGGGGCGCCAGAAGCCCTGCACCAGCGCGGCGCTTTGCCGCTGTGCCGCCAGCCAGTCGCTGACACTGCCATCGTGCGCCACACGCCAGTTACGCAGGCGCAGGCCAGACAGTGCGCGCAATAAAGATAATTTTTCCTGCCAGCGCAAACCGTGGGCGCCCAGCAAGCCAGCCAAAAGGTGTAGCGGTGCAAACAGGCGCGGACAGGCAAACGACAGACCATCGGCCATGAACCAGGTCAGCGGCTGGCGCAAAAGCAAGGCCTCCGGGTCAAGACCCACGCGCCGCATCAGGGCAAAGGTGTCGCGATAGGCGCCAATCAGAATGTGCTGGCCGTTGTCCAGCGTACTGGCTGGCCTTTGCAAGCGCCGTGCCCGTCCGCCAGGTACGCGCCCGGCTTCGATCAGGGTAAGGTGGGCCTGATCCGCCAGCGCGACGGCAGCCGACAGGCCGGCCCAGCCGGCACCGATCACCGCCACCCGTGGCTTGCGCTTCATGCGCGGTAGCCAAAGGCCCAGGTACGCCAGGCCAGCCATAGCTTGCGCCCCGGCGGCAGCGACAGGCGCTGGTTCAGCACTTTACCCGGCCCATCCAGCGACAGTTCGTGCAAGGTTGCGCGGTAAATTGCCGCCATAATCAGCCCCGGGCGCTGCGCCTTGCGGTCGGCCTTGGGCAGCAAAGCCCAGGCACGCTGGTAATAATCGTCGGCCCGCGCAATCTGGAAGGCCATCAGCTCGGTAAACGCGGCGCTTTCGCGGTAGGCCATAATATCGGCCGCCGGTACATTAAAGCGCTGCAGATCTTCCACCGGCAGGTACAAGCGGCCACGGCGCGCGTCTTCGCCCACATCGCGGGCGATATTGGTCAGCTGAAAAGCAATGCCCAGCTCGTGCGCGTACTTGAGCGTGGCGCGGTCGGTATAGCCGAAGATCTGTGCCGATAGCTGGCCGACCACCCCTGCTACGCGGTGGCAGTACAGCAAGAGATCGGCAAAACGGTTGTAACGCGCCACATCCAGATCCATCTGCATGCCGTCGATGATTTCATCGAACAGGCCGCGCGCCAGATCAAAAGCATCCACATGCGGCAGCAGCGCCTGCGTCACCGGATGTTGCGGCACGCCATCAAACAGGCGGGCGATTTCCTCGCGCCACCAGCCAAGCTTGGCACGCGCAACACCCTCGTCGTGGATTTCGTCCACCACATCATCCACCTCGCGGCAAAAGGCATACAACGCGGTGATGGCACGGCGGCGCTCGGCCGGCAAAAAGCGGAAGGCCGAGTAAAAGCTGGAGCCGCTGGCTCTGGCCTTATCGGCGCAATACTGGTCTGGCGTCAAACGCGCCTCCTTGCAACGGGTCGCGCCCTAAACCCCGGCGCACCACCCTAAAATTTGGGAACTCAGGACGCCTTAAGCGCGCGCCAGAACATATACAGCCAATCCTTGCGCGTCAGCACCGGACGCGCCTTGAATACATCGCCGCCAGAGGCATGCAGCTTTTGCAAAATGCGCTCGCCGCCGAGTATGGTCATGCGGATTTCAAAACCGAACCGCCCCTTCAGCCGCCGGCCCAATGGCGCGCCAGCCGCGAGCATGGCGCGTGCGCGCCCGATTTCCTTCAGCATCAAAGGCGTCCACAAGCCGGACGTATCGCCCGCTGCAATCTGCGCTTCGCTGACACGGAATTTGGCCATATCGCTTTGCGGCAGATAGACCCGCCCCTTGTCCCAGTCAATGGCGACATCCTGCAGGAAATTGATCAGTTGCAAGGCCGTGCAAATGCCATCAGACATGGCGATGCTTTTGCTATCGTGCTCGCCATACAAGGCCAGCATCAGGCGGCCGACCGGATTGGCCGAACGGCGGCAATAATCGACAATTTCGGCAAAATCCTGATAACGCGTTTTGGTCACATCCTGGCTAAAAGCCGACAGCAAATCATAAAACGGTGCCAGCGGCAGCTGATGCGCGGCAATCGCCTGCGCCAGATTCTGCATCATCGGGTCTTGCGGCAACTGGCCGCGACCGATTTCGTCCAGCGCAGATGACAGCGCGGCAAGCCCCGCCAGCCTTGCCTCGGCACCGGCATCGCCCTCATCGGCAATATCATCGGCAGTACGGGCAAAATGGTAGATGGCATGCACGCCACGGCGCATGCGTCGTGGCAACAATACAGAACCTACCGGAAAATTTTCGTAATGCCCGACCGACATGGCTAGACCGCCGTCACAAGATGTAAAACGGCGATTATAAGGCCAGAGCAGAACAAACGGCGACCCGGCATCGCCGCCATTCATACCGGACGCCGCACTGCACCTCACGATAAATCGGAAAATCCGCCTTTTTAACAAAAACAATAAAAAAACACCTTGACGGTAAAAAAAGCCGTCTGTATAGTTCCGTTCTCGTTGCAGCACACACTGCAACGCAGCAGTAAATCGTGGGGGTATAGCTCAGTTGGTAGAGCGCTTGCATGGCATGCAAGAGGTCAGCGGTTCGATCCCGCTTACCTCCACCAGAAGACTCAGGCCTGAAGCCGCAACATCGCTTCGACCGACCATTAAGGTCCCCATCGTCTAGTGGCCTAGGACACCGCCCTTTCACGGCGATAACGGGGGTTCGACTCCCCCTGGGGACGCCAGCAGTTTTGGGGGTATAGCTCAGTTGGTAGAGCGCTTGCATGGCATGCAAGAGGTCAGCGGTTCGATCCCGCTTACCTCCACCAGAAGACTCAGGCCTGAAGCCGCAACATCGCTTCGACCGACCATTAAGGTCCCCATCGTCTAGTGGCCTAGGACACCGCCCTTTCACGGCGATAACGGGGGTTCGACTCCCCCTGGGGACGCCAGCAGTTTTGGGGGTATAGCTCAGTTGGTAGAGCGCTTGCATGGCATGCAAGAGGTCAGCGGTTCGATCCCGCTTACCTCCACCAGAAGACTCAGGCCTGAAGCCGCAACATCGCTTCGACCGACCATTAAGGTCCCCATCGTCTAGTGGCCTAGGACACCGCCCTTTCACGGCGATAACGGGGGTTCGACTCCCCCTGGGGACGCCAGCAGTTTTGGGGGTATAGCTCAGTTGGTAGAGCGCTTGCATGGCATGCAAGAGGTCAGCGGTTCGATCCCGCTTACCTCCACCAGAAGACTCAGGCCTGAAGCCGCAACATCGCTTCGACCGACCATTAAGGTCCCCATCGTCTAGTGGCCTAGGACACCGCCCTTTCACGGCGATAACGGGGGTTCGACTCCCCCTGGGGACGCCAGCAGTTTTGGGGGTATAGCTCAGTTGGTAGAGCGCTTGCATGGCATGCAAGAGGTCAGCGGTTCGATCCCGCTTACCTCCACCAGAAGACTCAGGCCTGAAGCCGCAACATCGCTTCGACCGACCATTAAGGTCCCCATCGTCTAGTGGCCTAGGACACCGCCCTTTCACGGCGATAACGGGGGTTCGACTCCCCCTGGGGACGCCAGCAGTTTTGGGGGTATAGCTCAGTTGGTAGAGCGCTTGCATGGCATGCAAGAGGTCAGCGGTTCGATCCCGCTTACCTCCACCAGAAGACTCAGGCCTGAAGCCGCAACATCGCTTCGACCGACCATTAAGGTCCCCATCGTCTAGTGGCCTAGGACACCGCCCTTTCACGGCGATAACGGGGGTTCGACTCCCCCTGGGGACGCCAGCAGTTTTGGGGGTATAGCTCAGTTGGTAGAGCGCTTGCATGGCATGCAAGAGGTCAGCGGTTCGATCCCGCTTACCTCCACCAGAAGACTCAGGCCTGAAGCCGCAACATCGCTTCGACCGACCATTAAGGTCCCCATCGTCTAGTGGCCTAGGACACCGCCCTTTCACGGCGATAACGGGGGTTCGACTCCCCCTGGGGACGCCAGCAGTTTTGGGGGTATAGCTCAGTTGGTAGAGCGCTTGCATGGCATGCAAGAGGTCAGCGGTTCGATCCCGCTTACCTCCACCAGAAGACTCAGGCCTGAAGCCGCAACATCGCTTCGACCGACCATTAAGGTCCCCATCGTCTAGTGGCCTAGGACACCGCCCTTTCACGGCGATAACGGGGGTTCGACTCCCCCTGGGGACGCCAGCAGTTTTGGGGGTATAGCTCAGTTGGTAGAGCGCTTGCATGGCATGCAAGAGGTCAGCGGTTCGATCCCGCTTACCTCCACCAGAAGACTCAGGCCTGAAGCCGCAACATCGCTTCGACCGACCATTAAGGTCCCCATCGTCTAGTGGCCTAGGACACCGCCCTTTCACGGCGATAACGGGGGTTCGACTCCCCCTGGGGACGCCAGCAGTTTTGGGGGTATAGCTCAGTTGGTAGAGCGCTTGCATGGCATGCAAGA
>NZ_RJTZ01000117.1:0-9127 GCF_024343515.1 Aquitalea sp. S1-19
TGTCCATCCGTAGGTAAACCTCGTATAGCTGCGCGTTTTAGCCTGTCCACCGCTGCCGTTCAAGCACGCTAGTTATGCAACTGCAGCCGCTGATACGTCTGCCTGCTTGGCCTTGATAGCTTTGCTCAGGCTTTTGTACAGGTCGGGATGTGTTTCATGCAAATACTCGACGATGGCGATGTCTTCTTTTTTGACTTTGGCAAGATCGATCTGCTCGATATGTACCAGGCGCAGTAGTTCGCGTACTGGCTTGGGCATGTTGCGGCCACTTTCGTAGCGGCTGCCGCCGGATTGGGTCACGCCGATGGCGGACCAGAACTGCTGCTGGTTCTGGCCTATCTTGCGGCGGATTTCACGTGGGTTCTTGATCGTGTCGAATAGTTTCATTGTGTTGTTCCGTTGATTCTTAAATGCAGTAAGGGTATGACGTGAGAGATTACTATAAGTTCACGCTTATGTGGTAGTTTTTACTATCTTTTTTTTGATCTGTTGTATTTCGGAGGGTTCTTTTGTGCCGCAACAGGTTCAGCCTGTCCGCATTTGTAATGCCTGTTTTACGGTGATCAGTCGTAAACGTAACGGTCACGAGCAGACGGTACGACGGTCAGATCCAGCATGCACGTTGTTTTACTCCGAAGGGCTATGCAGCCACTTTTATCGGGGCTGACAAGGGCATGAGTTGTTCGATTACATGCTCTACGCCGTGTTGCCATGGCGGCAAACTCAGCTCGAAGGCACGTTGCAGTTTGCTGCAGTCAAGCCGCGAGTTGGCAGGGCGACGCGCGGGCAGGGGATAGTCGGCTGTGTCTATGCGCTCGATGGCATCAGGCTTCAGACGTAATGGGTAACCCAGCGCATGAGCATAGGCGATAAGGTAGCTTGCATAGTCGTACCAGCTGGTTTCGCCTTGTGCTGCTAGGTGGTAGGTGCCGTAACCGAAGCGGTGGCTGGGACGATGGTAATGAGTGATTAGCTGGGCGGTGACATCGGCAACCAGTGCCGCACTGGTCGGTGCACCGATCTGGTCTGCGATGATGCGGAAACGTTCGTGCTTAGTTGCCAGCGCAAGAATGGTCTTGAGGAAATTGTGGCCGTGGGTGCCATATACCCAGCTTGTGCGCAATATCAGGTGGTGGCCTGTGCTTGCGCGCACAGCCTGTTCCCCCAACCATTTGCTTCGTGCATATACCGATTGTGGCTCGGGTGTATCGTCTTCGCGCCATGGGCGCTTGCCTGCCCCTCCAAAGATGTAATCGGTGCTGTAGTGGATCAGCAGTGCGTCGCCCTCCGCGCACCAGCGTGCCAACACACCTGGTGCATGGGTATTGATGGAATAGACCTGCTCCGCATCGCTTTCTGCTTGGTCGACGGCGGTATAGGCAGCTGCGTTGACGACAATTTGCGGTCGCAGGCTATCCAGTATTGTCAGCATGCTGGCTTCGTTCGTGAGGTCGAATTGCTCGCGTGTCAGCGCGAAGACGTCACCCAAGGGGGCGAGCGCACGGCGTAGCTCAAAGCCAAGCTGACCGTTGGCACCGGTAATCATAATGAGGCTCATGGTGTGCTTTCCTTAAGGGGCCCGCTCAAAGCGTCATCTGGTACTCGTCCTGATGGGACGAGTTTCTTTTTGCAGTGTCGGTGCCATCGCCCGGAAATGATGGCCGAAATGTAAAACTGTGATGGCGGGTCTCTTGCCGGTGCAATTTTGCATTGCTGTCACGATTGCTTGGTGTCTAGCGGCAAGAATGCAATGAGCCTCGCACGTTCAAAGGAAATAAGCATGCCGACCTTGATATATATCCTGCACAGCGGCCAGCTTTATGGCACCGAACGTATGGCCTTAGCCACCTTGGCTGAACTGGCGTGTCGTGTTGAAGCCGTATTGTTGGCGCCGCCAGGGCCGGTACACGACGAAGCACAGCGGCTTGGCATCCGCAGTCTGTCGTTTGGCTCCTTGCCGGCATTAGCTGCCCGCCTATGGCCGTTGTTGCAAGCGCCGGATGTCAGGCTATGCAGCACGGGAGTGAGTCAGGCCTTATTGGGTTGGTTTTTGGGCGGTTTGCTCTGGCGCCTGCCGCAGCAGGTACATGTCGTGCATGGCGGTACGGATGAGCATCTCAGTTATGGACGTAAACATTGGCTGCAATGGCTAGGCATCGAGTTGGTCGCGGTCTCCGCATTCGTGCGGGAGCGTTTGCTGGCAAACCGTTGCTCCCCAGAGCAGATCACCGTTATCGAAAATTTCCTGAGCGGATCGCTACCTGTACGTCCGGCATTACGCCGTGAAGGGGCGTTACAGGTTGCTATGGTCACGCGGCTAGACCCGATAAAGCAGGTCGGGTTGGCGGTGGATGCGTGGAATACTTTGCCTGCCTCTGACCGTGCCTGCTTGCGCGTGTGCGGCAGTGGCTGGCAGCAGGCGGTGCTGCGCCAGCGTTCGCAGGGTAACCCGGATATCGAGTGGTTGGGCTTTGTGCCTGCAACAAGTCAAATTTTGTTGCAAAGCGATCTTTATCTGCATACCTGCCCGTGCGAGCCATTTGGCTTGGCGATCCTTGAGGCGATGGCGGTCGGGGTGCCGGTTCTGGTGCCGGATAGCGGTGGTGCGGGTTTGTTGGTCGAGCACGGGCGGACCGGGTTTCATTACCGGGCCGGGGATAGAGCGGATCTGTGTGCCCAGATTCAGGCCATTGCCAAACTGCCGGCCGAAGCACTCGATGAGGTTGTGGCTCAGGCGCGCCGGCAGTTGCAGGGGCGTTTTTCTGCATCTGCACGTTGCGATGATTACGCCGCGTTACTGGGCCTGGGGCGTGCATATGAGTGCTAACAACGAGGTTGCCTTGGCGGTGGTAGTCATTGGCCGCAATGAGGGAGCTCGCCTGCATCGCTGCTTAATGTCGGTGCTGGAAAGTGACTGGCCACGAAGCCTGCTTGAGCTTATTTACGTCGATTCCGGCTCCAGCGACGATAGCTGCCAGGTCGCGGCTCGGGCGGGGGCTCGCGTGTTGTCGGCCGGCATGGCTGGCGCGGGCGCTGCCCGAAATGCGGGCTGGCAGGCTTGCTCGGCCGAATGGGTGATGTTTCTTGATGGCGACACGGTGCTGGCGCCGCACTTTTTGCGCTTTGCCATGCAGGCGTTGCGTGAGGATGCCGGTGCCGCCTGCGTCTGGGGACATCGGCGCGAGATGGCGCCTGAACAATCGTTGTATGTGCGGGTGCTCGATCTCGATTGGCGCTACCCGCCGGGAGATACGTTGTTTTGTGGCGGAGACGTATTGTTTCAGCGGGCCGCTTTGCTCGATGCCGGTGGTTACAATCCGGCCATTCTGGCCGGAGAAGAGCCTGAACTGTGCGAACGGATACGCGGTATGGGCGGGCGAATTGTGCATCTTGATACGGAAATGACGCTGCACGACCTGGCTATTACATGTTTTCGCCAGTATTGGCAGCGTGCAGAACGCAGTGGTTACGCCTACGAGGTGGTCAGCCAGTATACCCGGTCGCTATGGCGGGACGAGGTTCATCGTGCCTTGTTCAGGGCGCTAGTGCTTGCCGCATTGCCACTCGCAAGCCTTTTGGGTGCTTGGTTTTTTGGCATCGCAGCCGCTGTGCTGCCTTGGTGTGCTCTGTCCCTGCTTATCTTGCGTACCGCCTGGCGAGCGCGTTGGCGCTGTGCCGATGCCGCTACTTTGTTCTGCTATGGCGTGCATAGCTGGTTTGAGCAACTTCCTATAGCTGTCGGCATTTTGCGTGGTCGGCTAGGGGGCAGGATGCCTCGCGCAGGCGCACCGGTTTCATACAAGGAGCGCTCGGAATGAAGTCGCTGCTGGCGTTTTGTTGCAGGCCATGGTTGGGGGCTCTGCTCGGATGGGGCATACGCGGAAAACGCCTGTCCGCATGGCTGGGGCTCGCCGCCCGCATCCCTTTACCCAGCAGTTGTGTAGTCATGGGATCGGTCGAATTGCATGGCACGAAGGCTATCCAGATCGGCGAACGGTGCTTGTTCTATCCGGGGCTTTATTTGGAGACCCAGCAGGAGGGAGGGGTGCAAATTGGCGACGACGTCGTGTGTTCGCGCGGGGTTCATCTGGCTGCCTATGCCGGGATCCGAATTGGCGCAGGGAGCATGCTTGGCGAGTATGTCAGCGTGCGCGATGCCAATCATTGCCGGCAGGCGGGCATGTCACTGCGAGAAGCTGGTCACCGCGCCGCGCCGATCGACATCGGGCAGCAAGTCTGGGTAGGACGTGGCGCGATTATTCTGTCCGGCGTACGGATTGGGGATAGGGCGACGATTGCAGCCAATGCGGTGGTCAATCAGGACGTACCTGCGGACGGTATGGTCGGTGGCGTGCCGGCCAGACCACTATCGCGGGTAAAGAGAGGGATGCATGAGTGAACCGCTATTGATGGTGGCCTATCAGTGCGGCCCGGACATGGGGTCGGTGTCCCAGATCGGGTGGGAGTGGTATGTGCGCATGGCTAGGCGCCGGCCAGTGACCCTGATCACGCACAGCCGTAACCGTGCCGCACTGAACGCCCATGGGGCACCGTTGCCGGGTTCGGTCGTACATTACGTGGACACTGAGTGGTTGGCCGGACCGCTGTACCGAACGGCCTGCCGGCTTTTTCCCGGGCGCGAACATGCAATTTTTCTGCTTAGCTCGCTTGATTACTACTTGTTCGACCGGCTCGCCTTGCGTCAGGCACGTCATTGGCAACAGATCGGGCAAAGATGGATTGCGGTGCATGTGCCAACGCCGGTCAGTGCTGCGGCAGGGACCTGTCTTGACCGGCTGGGCCTGCCGCTGGTGAGGGGGCCGCTTAATTGCGGCCTAGGCACTCCGATCGGTTTCGAGCAGGTACTGAAGCAGGAGTCGCAGTGGCTTAACGGCTTACGCAGAGCCGGCTTGTTTGCTAGTCGTTGGCTGGAGCGTAAAACGCCCAAGCGGATGACGTTAACGGCTAATCGTACTACCCGTGCGGCTTTGCCTCCTGCACAGCGGGCGGGGAGCATGATGCTGCTGGAAAATGGCATTGAACCGCACCTGTTTCCTGCATTTCCCTGGCCAGATCCGCCGGGAAATGGCCAGCCGCTCAAGATCTTGTTTGTCGGGCGCATGCTGGCTGTCAAAGGTGTTGATTTTCTATTGCGCGCCGTGGCCAGACTGGTGCATGAGGACGGCATCCCTGTTGAGTTGACTTTAGTTGGCGATGGCGGGTGTCGTGTGGCGTATGAGCAGCTGGCCCAGGAATTATCTATCGGGGAGGTATGCCGCTTCATCGGCAATATTCCGCTCCAGGAGGTTCCTCTGAGAATGCAGGCATGCCATGTGTTTTGTTTGCCGTCAGTGCGCGAGTCGGGAGGGGGGGTGCTGCTTGAGGCCATGGCCAGTGCCCGGCCGGTGATTGCCTTCAATTATGGGGGGCCGGCTGAGCTGGTCGATGGGCGCTACGGGGCGCTACTGGATGCGGATGGACCCGCTGCGCTGGTGGATGGTTTGCAGACGGCCTTGCTTGATTGCTACCGCCACCCGGCTCGCTGGGCGGCGATGGGACGAGCAGCCGCGGATTGCATACATGCACCACATCCGCTGGGGATAGCCTGGGAAGACAAGCTCGATGTCGCTGAACATCTGTACGCCAGCTTGCACAATTCATGATCAAGCCAAGGTATGCCAGGCGCTGTGGGCTGTTCTCATAGACGAGGGAAGAGCATATGCAATACATCGTTTATCTGGCGCCCTTGGGTATTTTGCTACTTTACTGGCGTGCCGGCTGCCAGCAGACTCTGATACGCGGTTACTTGCCCATCTTACTGCTGCTGCCCGACTGCTATCGGGCACTGACGCCGGGGCTGCCCGACCCCAGTTTCAACCAGGCCGCCATCCTGCCGCTCTTGCTGATTGCGCTGTGGCGTGAGCGAGCGGCGTGGACGCCCTCCATTAGTGATGTGCTGGTGCTGGCTTTCGCATCGTGTGTAGCGTATTCGGAATTCAGTAATGCGGGTTACAACGAGGCGCAAAATCTGATGTTTGCGATGCTGGCCTCGGTCGTCGCACCTTATCTATGCGCGCGCTGGCTACTGCGCGAACCTGGTGACGATGTCGCTTGTGCGCGCGTGTTCGTAATCTGCTGTGTGCTGGTATCGGTTATTAGCGTCTACCAGTTTCGTTTCGGCATCAACCCCTGGCACTTGTTAATCGGACCGTTTTTCCCAGGGCAAGGCGACGGCTGGGTGACAACTTTCCGCCATGGTATGGCCCGCATCGCCGGGCCTTATTCGCATGCGATCCTGGCCGGTGTCATGCTGGCAATGGCTTGGCGCTTGGCGCGCTGGCTACAGTGGGGAGGTCATTGGGAGCGGGAGATGCGTCACATCCGTCTGCCGGGCAGTAAGGCCATGTGGATCAATGGCTTTCTGTTGGCCGGCATCTTTATGACTGTCGCGCGTGGGCCGTGGCTGGGCGGGGTCGCCGGCGGCGCATTAATGTGGGCGTCGCATGGGCGTGAGCGGCATAAACGGCTCTGGAGCGTGTTGTTTCTATTCGCGTTGGCTGCCTTCGTCGGACAGTTTGCAATGGATGCTTATTTGGACATCCGCCCGGGCATGGTGATGACCACTTCGCAAGAGTCGGCAATGTATCGCAAGGAACTGATGGATCAGTACCGGTCCATCGCTCTGGAACATGCATGGTTCGGCTGGGGGCGTAACACCTGGCCTAAGATGGGCGGGATGGTGTCTATTGATAACTACTACCTGCTGCTCGCGCTGATGCACGGCGTGTTCTCGATGGTTTTGTTGGTGTTTTTGTTGGGGTGGATGGCAGTGCGCTTGCTCTATCACGGGCTAGCCGAGCCGCCTGGTCAGGCGTCCTTGCCGTTTACCTTTGCCGGTATCATCGCCATGATGTTTGTGTCGCTAGGGACTGTCTACCTTGGAGAACAGCCGATGCCGGCCCTGTTCTTTGTGCTGGGGTGGGCGGAGAACCTGCTGCATCGGCGCGGTCATCTTCCTCAGGTTTCAGTGTCATCACAAGCCGTATGCGGGCTTGGATTCAGACATGTGATGCGTTAAAGGTTTCGAATTTGCAATGCGGACACAAGCTGTGGCATTCGGCACTGTTTAATGAAAATAACAGTAACAGGAGCCTGCCATGCCGCGACAACCTTACCCGCTAGCCTATCTGGTTAGTGCCTATCCGGCGACATCTCACACTTTCATCCTGCGCGAAGTCACTAGCCTACGCGCACGCGGCTGGGCGGTGACCACGATCAGCATTAATCGCGATACACGGGCGGCGCATACGCTGGATGCTGATGAGCAGGCGGCCCAACGAGATACCTGGGTGGTCAAAGACTGGCCGCGAGTTCGCCTGTTGCCTGATCTGTTTAGCGCGTGCTGGCGTTTTGGCCCGAGGGTGTTATTGGCCACTCTGGCTTTTGCACTCAGGCTTGCCCGCCCGGGCTTGCGTGGTCATCTCATGGCGCTTGCGTACTGGCTGGAGGCGGCGCTGTTGGCAGGGTGGTTGGCCCGCAGGGGAATTAACCATCTGCACGTGCACTTTGGCAACGAAGCCGCTCTTGTCGGATTGCTGGTCAAGCGCATCAGTGGCTGCACGCTTAGTTACACCATTCACGGGCCTGATGAGTTTCAGGATGCGCGCGGTCAGCAACTGGCTGCCAAAGTCGCTGCCGCGGACTGCATCGTCTGCATCAGCCACTTTGCCCGCAGCCAGCTGATGCTGTTTAGCGCGCCGCAGGACTGGGTGAAATTGCAGGTCATTCGTCTGGGGGTTGATGCCGCGTATGGCCTGCCGGCCAGCCTTCCTGCAGAGAGCTTGCGGCTGCTATGCGTCGGCCGGCTATGCCCGGCTAAGGGGCAGCATCTGTTGTTACATGCAGTGGCACGGCTGCGTCGTGCAGGGATTAAATTGTCGCTGTTGATGGTCGGTAACGGGCCGACAGAGTTGTCTTTGCGTGCCGAGGTGGGACAGCTTGGGCTTGACTGTGTTCATTTTGCCGGGGCGCTGGGAAGAGAGGCAGTCAGGCACAGCTATTCGCAAGCCGATGTATTTGTTCTGCCAAGTTTCGCCGAAGGGGTGCCGGTTGTATTGATGGAAGCGATGGCAAGTGGCCTGCCTTGCGTGAGCACTCGTGTCGCCGGTATTCCTGAACTCCTTATTGATAACCAAACAGGTTTACTTGTACCGCCTGGTGATGAGGACGCACTGTTTGAGGCGCTTTGGCGGCTTGCAAGCAGCCCCGATTTACGCAGTCGCTTAGGGGCACATGCACGCGCCTGGGTGCGAGAACACTATGCTTTTGAGCGTAATCTGGACCAACTGGCAGGCTGCCTGCTGGCGATAGGTCGGGAGGGAAAGCATGCTTGAACGTGTCAAGAGCTGGATGCGGGCGTGCTTGCGCCGGCAGGCGCTGGAACGAAATCAGCTGGTCTGGTTGTACCGGCGGGTTTGTCGGCCACATGGAGCCGAGTGGGCCGACTATCTGCGTATGCATGGCGGATTACACCGGATAGGGGCGCTTTGCGAGATCAATATGAACGTCACGATCACTGATCCTGCCTATGTTTGCCTGGGACGTAATGTCCATCTATCGGGTTGCACGCTATTTGGTCATGACGGTAGCGTCGGCATGGTCAATGCAGCGTTGGGACTTGAGCTTGACCGGGTTGGCAAGGTTGATATTCGGGACAATGTATTTATTGGCCATCAGGCCGTGATTTTGCCGGGTGTGACCATCGGGCCGAATGTCATTGTCGCGGCCAATGCCGTGGTTAGCTCCAGTGTACCGGCTGGCGTGGTTGTTGGTGGCGTTCCTGCACGGGTGTTGTGTACCTTGGACGAATGGGTCGATCGGGTGAAGATGGCTAACACGGACTTGCCATGGGCGGACGAATTTATGCACTGCCGTCTTGCCGGTATGCCGGAGTCCGCTGCTTTGCGGACGCAACGCGCACGCTATTTTTATGGGGAGGCGCGCCTCGATGAATGAATACCTCCTGTTCGGAGTGCAGTTTTTTGGCGCGTTAGCCGCGCTGCTGGCTTTGCCGGGCACGTTAACGCTCTGGCGCTGGACGCGTGCAGCGAGGAGAAAGCCGCACTCC
>NZ_RJTZ01000118.1:0-9028 GCF_024343515.1 Aquitalea sp. S1-19
GTCGAGCCCGGCTTTGACTGGTCCAGCCTCGCCAATGCCATGCATAGCGTGTCGCTGTTCGCTTCGCTCAAATTGCTGGAAGTGCGCATTCCGTCGGGCAAGCCCGGTGCCGAGGGCGGCGAGGCGCTGCAAAAACTGGCGGCCCATCTGCCGCCGGACACGGTGACGCTGGTGATACTGCCCAAGCTGGAGCGGGTGCAGCTGCAGACCAAGTGGTTTACCGCGCTGCAAAAGGCCGCGCTGGAGATTGATGCCAAGGCGGTGACCCGTGCCGATTTGCCCGGCTGGGTTGTCCGTCGGCTGAAGGCGCAGGGGCAGAGCATGGAGGGCGAGGCGCTGGCCTTCTTTGTCGACCGGGTCGAGGGCAATCTGCTGGCCGCGCGTCAGGAAGTCGACAAGCTGGCATTGCTGTATCCGCAAGGCGAACTGAAGCTGGCCGATGTCCGCGAGGCGGTGGCCAATGTGGCGCGCTTCGATGTGTTCCATTTGTCGTCGGCCTGGCTGCAAGGCGATGCGCCCCGCGTGGCGCGCATGCTGGAAGGGCTGGAAGCCGAGGGCGAGGCGCCGGTGCTGGTGCTGTGGGCGCTGGCCGAAGATATCCGCATGCTGCTCAAGCTGCGCCAAGGCATCAAGGACGGGCGCAACGCCCGCGAAATGGCGCGCGAGCTCAAGCTATGGGGCGAGCGGCAGAAACTGGCCGAGCCGGCACTGCGCCGCATAGGCCCGCGTAAACTGATGGATGCGCTGACCCAGTGCGCCGAAGTCGACCGCCAGATCAAGGGCGCGGCGCAGGGCGAGCCGTGGCAGGGACTGCTCAGGGTGGCGATGTTGCTGGCAGGGTAGGCCGTCGGGGAATAGGGAGCAAGCTCCCCTCTCCCTATTTCCCGCCCTTCCATACCACAATGGCGCATCCTGCGGCGGCCCATGCTGGCCGCCGTCATAGGCTTGACGTTACAATGGCATCTAGTGCGGGCATCTGTTCCGCTTCGTCGAACCTCAGCGTGGTCTTTACTATCCATGAGCGACACCCCGATTACCGACACCCCCATCCCGGCCAAGCGCTCAGGCGCCGGCAATATTGCGCTGATTGTCGCGCTGGCGGCATTGGGCCTGTCCGGCTGGCAATACTATGAAACCCGCGTCACGCTGGATCAGGCCCGTTTGTCGCTGGCGCAAAGTCTGGCCGATGCCGGCGGTTCCGCCCGCGTACTGCGTGAACAAAATACGGCGACCTTGAGCGGACTCAAGGCAACCGATGCCAAGCTGGCCCTGCTGGAGGAGCGTGTTAACCAGTCTGCCGGGCAATATGCCACCTTGGAGGGCATGTACCAGGAGCTGACGCGCAACCGCAGCGACTGGTTGCTGGCCGAGGTCGAGCACACGCTGTCCATCGCCAGCCAGCAACTGCAGCTGGCGGGTAATGTGTCGGCCGCGGTGTCGGCGCTGGAAATGCTGGATACCCGCCTGGCCCGTTTTGACAGTCCGCAGCTGATCGGCTTGAAAAAGGCGATCAACAAGGACTTGATCGAACTCAAGGCGCTGCCTTATCTCGATAATGTCGGCATTACCCTCAAGCTGGACCAGCTGATGCTGTCGGTAGATACCCTGCCGCTGGCGGTTGACCATCACCGTCTGGCTCCAGTGGCCGGTACCCGCCTCGTGCTGCCGGCGAATGCGTCGTGGTGGGAGAAGGCGCTGTCCGATTTGTCGGGCAGCATAGGCGAGCTGGTACATATCCGCCGCATGGACAAACCCGAAGCTTTGCTGCTGTCGCCCGAGCAGGCCTTTTTCCTGCGTGAAAACCTGAAAATGCGCTTGCTGGATGCGCGCATGGCCTTGCAAGGCCGTTTGGGCGGGACGTTCAATGCCGATATCAGCGCCGCGCGCAGTTATGTAGAGCGTTATTTTGATCGCGATGCACCGGCCACCCAGCAATGGCTGGCCACGCTGAACGGCATCAAGGATGCGCCGCTGGATGTCGAGTTGCCGGATCTGGCTGCCAGCCTCAAGTCGGTACGCGATGCGCAAGGCAGCGTGGAGGTGAAACCGTGAAGTTTGTGCTGTGGATTATCGGCCTGTTTGCGCTGGCCGTGCTGCTGGGTCTGGCGGCGACCGTCAATACCGGCTACGCCATCCTGTTTGTGCCGCCTTACCGCATGGAAGTCTCGTTCAATCTGCTGATCGTAGCGATCATTGTGCTGATTCTGCTGGCGCATGGCGCTTTGCGCCTGATCGCGCTGGCGGTACGCTTGCCGGAAGAGGTCCGTGCTTTCCAGCGCCAGAAAAAGCTCAAGGCCTCGCGCCATGCACTGCGCGAAGCGGCGCTGGCTTTTTTTGAGGGGCGTTACCAGAAGGCCGAGCGCGAGGCGAATAAGGCGGTGGATGACGAATTTGCCGCGGAAAACCGGGCACTGGCCTTGATGATCGCGGCGCGCTCTGCTGCCCAGACCAACGATATCGCACACCGCGACGAATATCTGAGCCAGCTTGAAGGCTTGCCCGAGCGCCTGCAACTGGCGCGCCATATGCTGGAAGCCGAGCTGAATTATGAAGCCAAGCAGCCGCTGGAGGCGCTGGCGGCTATCGAGCGTGCACGCGCCATCTCGTCCAGCCTGACCTCGGCGCTGAAGCTCGAACTCAAGATCCGCCTCAAGCTCAAGCAGCCGGAAGCGGTGTTGCAACTGAGCGAGAAGCTGCTGAAGTCGGATGCGCTGGATGCGGCGCAGGCCAGGCGTTACCGTCTGGCTGCCTATGCACAGCAGCTGGCCGGTTTTGCCGGTAGTGAAGAGATCAGCACCTGGTGGCGCAAGATTCCCGAAGTCGAGCGCGGCAATGCCGAACTGGTGGCCCAAGTCGCGCAGCGCATGCTGGCATTGGGCGACGCGGATGCGGCCGCCACCTTGCTGGCGAGTGCCTTGTCTGCCGATGAGGATGCATCCGAGCTGGCGCTGCCATTGGCGGACATGGCCGGGCAAATCAGCGCAGCGCAGCGCATCCGTTTGATGAAGGAGGCCGAAGCCTGGCTGAAGTCGCGGCCGCGAGACCATCAGCTTTTGTTTGCCCTGGGCTGTCTTGCGCAGGAGCAGAAACTGTGGGGCAAGGCGCAGAGCTATCTGGAAGCCAGCCTGTCGGTCACCCCTACGCTGCAGGCTTGTGCCAAGCTGGCAAGCTTGTTCTTTGCGCTGGAGAAGCCGGAGGCGGCCGAACGCTACCGGCAGCAGGCGCTGGAGATTGCACTGGCGACGGCTTGAGCGTCTGCTTTTGATCCCATGAAAAAACCCGCTTCAAGCGGGTTTTTTCATGGCTATGCCCCCGTTACGGGTAGGCACAGATGGCTTTTGGACTTTGTGTCCGCGCAGCGGACACATTAATTCAAGGCTAGGCTGTGCCTTCAGCCGGCAAAACCCAGAACGGCGAGCTCGGCCGGGGTCAGAAAACGCCACTGCCCGGGTGCCAGCTCACCCAGAGCCAGCGGGCCGATGGCGATGCGGTGCAGCGCCTCGACACGATTACCGGCGGCAGCGACCATGCGCTTGACCTGATGGTAACGTCCCTGACTGATGGTCATATGGATGGTGTGTTCGTCCACCTGCAGGACGGCATCGACCGCCAATGTTTCATCTTCATCCCTGAGCAGCACACCGCTTTGCAATTGCGATAGCAGCGCCTTGCTGGCCGCATGCTTGAGCGTGACGCGGTAGCACTTGGGCACCTGCTTTTTGGGGGAGGTCAGTGCATGGATAAACTGGCCATCGGTGGTCAGCAGCAGCAGGCCGGTCGTGTCTGCGTCCAGTCGTCCCACCGCACTGACGCCCAGATTGTTGAAGGGAAGAGGCAGGCGCGAGTAGACGCTGGGGTGGTGGATGGGCTTGTGCGAGGTTTCGGTATTCGCCTCTTTATTCAGCATCAGATAGACCGGGCCGCGCACTATCTGCCACGGCTCGTCATCCACGCTTAAGCTGTGAAGCTCGTCCGGCTGCACCTTTGCACGCCAGTTGTCGGCCTGCTCGCCGTTGATTTCGACCAGTCCGTATTCGATCAGCTTGCGGCATTCCTTGCGGCTGCCGAAGCCTTGTTGTTGCAAGAAGCGGTAGAGTTCCATGGCGCGATATTAGCACGCCTCAGGGGGTAATCTGAATGGACGTGCTGGCACGCTGGACACGGTTGCGGCCGGCTTCTTTGGCGCGATACAGCGCATCATCGGCCGCGCGCAACAGCGTGTCATTGTCCTTTCCATGCTGCGGATAGGCCGAGACGCCGATGGAGATGGTAAAGCGGATCGTGTGCTTGCCATCGGCACTGATGACTTGTAGCTGTTCGATTTTGCGCCGCAGCAGGCCGGCCTTCATTTCGGTGTCGTCCAGCGTGGAGCCGGGCAGCAGCACGACAAATTCCTCTCCGCCATAGCGGCAAATAATGTCGTTGCCGCGGAAAGTGTCGCGCAAGGTTTTCCCTATGGCTGCCAGCACCAGATCGCCGCTTTTATGGCCATAGGTATCGTTGACCTTCTTGAAGTGATCGACGTCGAACATCATCAGCCCCAATGGGCGGCTTTCGCGGTGCATGTTTTTCAGCAGATTGGGCAGGACGGCTTCAAGATGGCGGCGATTGAATACGCCGGTGAGCGCATCGCCAAATGCCTGCTCCCGCAGCCCTTTTTGCAGGCGCTCGATTTCCCCGACATGCCGCTGCAGTTTTGCATGATTGTCCTGTAGCCGTACTTCCAGCTGTTTGCGCTCACCAATGTCGTTGATGCCGGTCAGTACCAGCAATTCTCCCTGGATGCGGAGCAGATTGCTGGAAACCAGTGCCCAGAAGCGCTGGCCTGCGGCGTCGACCAGTTCGATTTCCCGGTCCGATTGCGAGCCGGCATTCATCAAGGTGGCGCTATTGCGCTCGCGGTCGGCGACATGGGCGTAGAAGTCCTGTATCCGCCGTTTTTGCTCAGGGGCAAGTGTACCGAACAGGCGCTGTCTGGCGCGTGGATTGGCATACAGAATGACGCCGTCGTCGATACGGTTCAATAGCAGGGGAAAAGGGGTCGCCTCTGCGATGGCATGGTAGTCGAGCGTCGTTTCTTTGGGGTTCTTGAGGGGGGTGCTTTTTGCCCTGCTGGCGGTGAGCCGGCGTTTTTCAGCCAGCAAGGCGGTGGGCAGCAAGACGCAGGCATAGGGCAGCAGGGCCAGCCCTGTCGCCTGCAGATTGCGCTGTTGTAAAAAAGCGGCCGCCCCGGCCGTCAGCAGCCAGGCCGGGAGTGCCCGCCAACCTATATATAGTGTCGCGAGCAGAGCCAGGCCGGCAGTGGGCAGCAAGCTGGTCTGCAGTGGAAACGGCATGGCGCCGTAATAGCCCAGCCACGCGCTGGCGGCATAGGCTAACAGCAATGTGGGTTGCCAGAATGTTGAACCTTTCATGCTGGTCACTTTGATATGCCCTGTGCTGGTTCATATGCTTATGGATTAGAGTAGCTGGTTTCTATGGCGCAGGGTAGTGATTGCATCCGCTTTTTGTGTAAGTGGGACTGACTGTTGTATCTCCACAGCCGGCATGCCGTTTTTTCATGCTTTACATTGATATATTTCATTATTATTAATATCTAATATGCCGTATAGTTCTCGCATAGAGTGATTTAGCCGATTGGTATCATTCTGGCGCATGGCTAACTTGTTGTTCATGCAGGAATAATGCGGTATTTCGATAGTGGGACTAATGATGCGTGGAGTCGTTGAGGCGTGGGCCGAAGTAGAGGGACAAGATTTGCTGAGTGAGGGTCATTCACGGATGGATACTGGGGTCGCTTTTGAGGATCTGGTCGATATCACCCAGATTTATCTGAAGGATATCGGTAGCTGCAAGCTACTCAGCGCGGCAAACGAACAGGCGCTGGCATTACGCATGGCAGAGGGCGACAGTAATGCGCAGGCCTTGCTGGTCAAACACAATCTGCGTCTGGTGGTCAGCATTGCCAAACACTATCTCAACCGCGGTTTGCCGTTATTGGATCTGATCGAAGAAGGAAATATGGGGCTGATGCATGCTGTCGAAAAATTCGATGTCAGCCGCGGTTTTCGCTTGTCTACCTACGCTACCTGCTGGATACGGCAAAATATTGAACGCGCCATCATGAATCAGTCGCGCACTGTCCGTTTGCCGGTTCATGTGGTCAAGGAATTGAATGCCTGTTTGCGTGCAGCCCGCGAACTGGAAAGCCGTAGCGGTATTGAGCCGAGCATGGAGGAAATCGCCTGGCACCTTGGCAAGCCGGTTGCCGATGTGCGCCGCCTGATGGAACAGAATCCGCGCATGATGTCGCTGGATGCCCCGCTGGACAGGGATCCGAGCTTGAGTGTGGGGGAGGCGATTGCCGACACTGAACAGGCCGAGCCGGACGAGGCGCTGAACAATGCCGAATTGATGAGCTATTTGCAAGAATGGCTGGCACTACTGCCAAGCAAGCAGCGTCTGGTCGTCGAGCACCGCTATGGTCTGAATGGAAACGAGATCAGCACATTGGAGGAAGTGGCCAGAATGCTGGGGCTGGCGCGCGAGCGGGTGCGCCAGATCCAGATTGAAAGTCTGGCCCACCTCAAGCAGATTGCCAGCATGCAAGGCATAGAGGCCGATACCGTTTTGGCTTAATACCGCAAAGCGGCCCGCTGCCGGATATGGCTAGCGCGGGCCGGTTCAGGTTTTAGCGCTTGGGCTGGCTGAACAGCGCAGCTTGCGGACGGGCCTGTTTGCTGCGTCCTTGCCCGGCCGGCTTGGCGCCTTGGGGCTTGGGTGCATCATGGCCGTGCGGCTTGGCTTGGTGCGCATGTGCCGCTTTTTGTTTTTGCTGGGCCGGCGCGCCGCGGCGCGCATTATTGCCTGTGTTTTGTCCCTGCCCCTGACGGCCGCCCTGGCCACGGCCTTGCGGCTGGCGCGGCTTGAGCAGCGGCTCGGGCTTGACCGACAGGTCGGCCTTGTAGCCGGCCACTTCGAAGCGCTCGATGTCTTTCTTGATCAGGCGCTCGATGTCTTTGAGCAACTTCAGCTCGTCCACACAGACCAGAGACACCGCTTCACCGCTGGAGCCGGCACGACCGGTACGGCCGATACGGTGTACATAGTCTTCCGGCACGTTAGGCAGCTCGAAGTTGACCACAAACGGCAGCTGGTCGATGTCCAGACCGCGTGCGGCGATATCGGTGGCGACCAGCGCCTGCAAGTCGCCCGACTTGAAATTGGCCAGTGCACTGGTGCGTGCACCCTGGCTCTTGTTGCCATGGATCGCGGCCGAGCGGATGCCGGCCTTGTCCAGTTTTTCCGACAGGCGGTTGGCGCCGTGCTTGGTGCGGGTGAACACCAGGAGCTGGTGCCAGTTATTGTCCTGAATCAGTTTGATCAGCAGATCGGTTTTCTTGTCGCGGTCGACCAGGTGCACGCGCTGGGTCACCAGCTCGCTCGAGGTATTGCGACGGGCGACTTCCACCAGCTGCGGATTGTCCAGCAGGCCGTCGGCCAGCGTGCGGATTTCGTCAGAGAAGGTGGCCGAGAACAGCAGGTTCTGCCGGCGCGGCGGCATGATGGCCAGAATTTTTTTGATATCGCGGATAAAGCCCATATCCAGCATGCGGTCGGCTTCGTCCAGTACCAGAATTTCAACCGCCGACAGATCGATGGTTTTTTGCTGTACATGGTCAAGCAGACGGCCAGGGGTGGCGATCACGATATCGATGGGCTTGCGCAGCTGGGCGTATTGCGGGTTGATGCTGACGCCACCGAACATCACCATGGAGCTGAGCTTCAGGTGCTGGCCATAGGTCTTGACCGATTCGGCAACCTGGGCTGCCAGTTCGCGGGTCGGGGTCAGAACCAGTGCGCGCGGGCGGCCGGCACGGGTGTTGGCTGGCGTCGTGGCCAGACGCTGCAGCAAAGGCAGGGTAAAGCCGGCGGTCTTGCCGGTGCCGGTCTGAGCGGCAGCCAGCAGGTCGCCACCCTTCAAGACTTGCGGAATGGCCTGCAGCTGGATAGGCGTCGGGATGGTATAGCCTGCGTCGGCAACGGCGCGGGCAATGGGTTCGATCAGGCCGAGTTCGGCGAAGGTGGTCATGCGGTTTCCTTACTGCGGCGAGCCGGTATCCGGCATCCATCCGCGCCGACTGCGGTAGAGTCAAAATAAAAGCACCGGCGGATGGCGGCCGGTGCAAGCGGGGCAGTATACGCGAAATGCAGAAGCATAGTGTCGGGATAGGGGGGGCGGGGAATCGGGACTCGCGATGTTGACGCGAGCATGCTTGGCCGAAATGCTGAAACCCGAGTCCCGAGTCCCGAGTCCCGAGTCCCGAGTCCCGAGTCCCGAGTCCCGAGTCTACCCTTGCCTCACCACCACCGGCTGTTCGGGCAGCGGGAAGCCGGCTGCGGTCAGGGTGTCGCGTATGGCGCGGTTGCTGTCGAAGTAGACCTGCCAGTAATGGTCGGTATGGCAATAGGGACGCACCGCCAGTACCGGGCCGCGCTCGTTGAATTCCAGGATCTCGATATCGGGGGCCGGTGTTTTCATTACATTGGCGATAGTGGCGATTTTTTCCCGCAGCAGGGTTTGCGCCAGTGCGTAGTCTGCCGAATTGGCCAGCTGGGCACACAAATCGACACGGCGGTAGCCGTTGGTCGAGTAGTTCTGGATATTGTCGGAAAAAATCTTGTTGTTGCCGACCAGGGTCTGCACATTGTCCGGCGTGTTGAAGGTGGTGGCGAACAGGCCGATATTTTCCACCGTGCCGGTGACGCCGCCGGCACAGATAAAGTCACCGACCTTGAACGGGCGCAGTACCACCAGAAAGATGCCGGCAGCAAAGTTGGCCAGCAGCCCGCTCCACGCCATGCCGATGGCGATGCCGCCAGCGGCAATCACGGCGGCGAAGGTGGTGGTCTGCATGCCGAAATAGCCGAGGATGCCGATGATCAGGATGATGGTGAGCGACACCGATAAGAAGGAATGGACATAGCGCTGCAAGGTCGCGTCGATATTGCGCCGTATTAGCTGGTC
>NZ_RJTZ01000119.1:0-8950 GCF_024343515.1 Aquitalea sp. S1-19
ATCGCCGAAAAATTCGAGCCAGGCGGAGACGACGCGCTCCTTGCGCAGGAATTCGGTCAGTGCCAGCACGATGTCGGTGGCGGTGATGCCGCTTTGACGCTTGCCGGTGAGCTTGACGCCGACGATGTCGGGCAGGCGCATCATCGAGGCGCGGCCCAGCATCACGGTTTCGGCCTCGAGGCCGCCGACGCCGATGGCGATCACGCCCAATGCGTCCACATGCGGCGTGTGGCTGTCGGTGCCGACGCAGCTGTCCGGGAAGGCGACGCCGTCACGTGCCTGAATCACCGGCGACATTTTTTCCAGATTGATCTGGTGCATGATGCCGTTGCCGGCCGGGATTACATCCACGTTCTTGAATGCGGTACGGGTCCAGTCGATGAAATGGAAGCGGTCCTCGTTGCGGCGGTCTTCGATGGCGCGGTTCTTGGCGAAGGCGTCCGGGTCGAAGCCACCGCATTCGACGGCGAGCGAGTGGTCGACGATGAGCTGGGTCGGTACCACCGGATTGACTTGTGACGGGTCGCCGCCTTGATCGGCAATGGCGTCGCGCAGGCCGGCCAGATCCACCAGCGCAGTCTGGCCCAGAATGTCGTGGCAGACCACGCGCGCCGGGAACCAAGGAAAGTCGAGGTCGCGCTTGCGCTCGATCAGTTGCTTGAGGGCGTCGGTCAGTGTGGCAGGGTCGCAGCGGCGCACCAGGTTTTCGGCCAGCACGCGCGCGGTATAAGGCAGTTTGGCGTAGGCACCCGGCGCGATCGCATCAACTGCGGCGCGGGTGTCGAAATAGTCGAGGCCGGTGCCGGGCAAGGGTTTGCGGTAGTGAGTATTCATGGTGTCGGTCATCACGATAGGGTAGGCATGCATGCGGCAAGGGGGAGCCGGCGCCAGGCGCACGGCTCCCCCGCTTAATTCAGGCGCTTAGCGTTGTTCGATCGGCATGAAGGCCTGATCTTCCGGGCCGACATAATTGGCGCTCGGACGGATGATCTTGCCGTCGATGCGCTGCTCGATCACATGCGCGCTCCAGCCGCTGGTGCGGGCGATCACGAACAGCGGAGTGAACATCGCGGTCGGCACGCCCATCATGTGGTAGGACACGGCGGAGAACCAGTCGAGGTTGGGGAACATGTTCTTGATGTCCCACATCACGGATTCCAGACGCGCGGCGATGTCGAACATCTTGCTGTCGCCGGCGGCGGCCGACAGCTCGCGCGCGACTTCCTTGATCACCTTGTTGCGCGGATCGGAAATGGTGTACACCGGATGGCCGAAGCCGATCACCACTTCTTTTTTCTCTACCCGTGCCTTGATGTCATTTTCCGCTTCATCCGGCGTGTCGTAGCGCTTCTGGATATCGAATGCCACCTCGTTGGCGCCGCCATGCTTGGGGCCGCGCAGCGCGCCGATGGCGCCGGTGATGGCTGAGTACATATCGGAGCCGGTGCCGGCGATGACGCGGCTGGTGAAGGTGCTGGCATTGAATTCGTGCTCGGCATACAGGATCAGCGAGGTGTGCATCGCCTTCACCCACAGCGCGGATGGCTTTTCTCCGTGCAACAGGTGCAGGAAGTGGCCGCCGATCGAGTCGTCATCGGTTTCTACCTCGATGCGCTTGCCGTTATGGCTGAAGTGGTACCAGTAAAGCAGCATCGAGCCGAAGCTGGCCATCAGGCGGTCGGCGATATCGCGTGCGCCGGCGATATTGTGGTCGTCCTTCTCCGGCAGGGTGCAGCCCAGCGCGGAGACGCCGGTGCGCATCACGTCCATCGGGTGGGCTGAGGCCGGCAGTGCTTCCAGCACCGCCTTGACGGCGGCGGGCAGGCCGCGCAGCGCCTTGAGTTTGGCCTTGTAGCCGGCAAGTTCAGCCACATTGGGCAGCTTGCCATGAACCAGCAGGTAGGCGACTTCTTCGAATTCGCAACGGTCGGCGATGTCGAGAATGTCGTAGCCGCGATAGCTCAAATCATTGCCGGTACGGCCAACGGTGCACAGTGCGGTATTGCCGGCGGCTACGCCGGACAGGGCGACGGATTTTTTCGGCTTGCCGATGACGACTTCAGTCATGTGATTCTCCTTTGCAGATAGCGGGGCGGACGCGGATTATTTGTTTTTTTCCTGTTGAAACAGGGCGTCCAGTTTTTGTTCGTAGTCGTGGTAGCCGAGGTGATCGTACAGGTCCATACGGGTCTGCATGGTGTCGACCACATTGGCCTGGGTGCCGTCGCGGCGCAGTGCCTCGTAGACATTCAGCGCGGCTTTGGAGGCGGCGCGGAAGGTCGACAACGGATAGAGCACCAGTGAGACGCCGTTATTGCCCAGTTGTTCGGTGGTATAGAGCGGGGTGGAGCCGAACTCGGTGATGTTGGCCAGTACCGGCACTTTCACCGCTTCGGCAAACTGCTTGTACATGGCAAGATCGGTGATCGCTTCGGGGAAGATCATGTCGGCGCCGGCCTCGACGCAGGCGATGGCGCGCTCGATGGCCGATTCCAGGCCTTCGACTGCCAGTGCGTCGGTGCGCGCCATGATCACCATATCCTGACGGCGGGCATCGACGGCGGCCTTCACGCGGTCAACCATCTCTTCCTTGCTGACGATGGCCTTGTTAGGGCGATGGCCGCAGCGTTTTTGCTGGACCTGGTCTTCAATATGCACGGCGGCGGTACCGGCTTTTTCCAGGTTGCGCACGGCACGGGCGATATTGAATGCGCCGCCCCAGCCGGTATCGATGTCGACCAAGAGTGGCAGTTCGGTGACGTCGGTAATGCGGCGTACATCGATCAGTACGTCTTCCAGGGTGGTGATGCCAAGATCGGGAATGCCGCAGGAGCAGGCGGCGACACCGCCGCCGGACAGATAAATGGCTTTGAAGCCGGAGTGCTCGGCAAGACGGGCAAAATAGGCATTGACCGCGCCGACAACCTGCAGCGGCTTTTCCTGCTCGACGGCAAGACGGAAACGTTGACCCGGGGTATGCATCTGGCGGCTCCTTGATGATGTGTTGGCTGAGTGATTATTCCAAATTCTAGCAAGTGCTTGGTAAGTTCGTAAATGGCGAGGGCATTATTTTTCTTGCACCCAGCTGTTTTTTTGCCGCTTGTTGTGTTTTTGTCTGGTAAACGCACGTTTGGAAGTACGTGCAATGGTCAGAAGCTGGTGCTTGTCGGTTTTGCTTTGCAATGTGCTCTGTTAAGGTGACGGCTTATTACGGTCGAACTTATCCGGAGCAGAGGAGTCATAAGAGATGACTATAAAAATCTGGACAGCAAGCATAGAAAAAATCAGGAGCTGTAAACAAGAATGAGTGATCGGGAACTCGATCAGCAATTGGTGGAACGCGTCCAGCGTGGGGAGAAGCGCGCCTTTGATTTGTTGGTTTCCAAGTATCAAAGACGCCTGGGGCGCTTGTTGTCGCGCTTTATCAAGGACAGCGCGGACATTGAGGATGTGACACAGGAGGCCTTTATCAAGGCCTACCGGGCATTGCCGTCATTTCGGGGTGAGAGCGCTTTTTACACTTGGCTATATCGTATCGGAATCAATACGGCCAAGAACTTTCTCAGTGCCAATGGTCGAAGACCTGTGTTCAAGGCCGGGGTCGAGGATGAAGATGGCGAGGTCGCTGATCTGGGCGATCAGATGCCGGATTACCATACGCCCGAAGCGGACATGATGAACCGCCAGATCGTGGAGACGGTTAACCAGGCGGTGAATGCGTTGCCTGAGGAGTTGCGTACGGCAATTACCCTGCGTGAAATGGATGGTCTCAGCTACGAGGAAATCGCCCAAGTGATGGATTGTCCGATTGGTACGGTCAGGTCGCGTATTTTCCGTGCGCGTGAAGCGATTGCAACGCAGTTGCGCCCCTTGCTGGATACGGCAAAAGACAAGAGGTGGTAGTGATGAAAGAAAATATCTCTGCTTTGATGGACGATGCGCTGGATGATGCAGCGGCACACGCGGCCATCACGGATTTACAGGCGGATAAGGCATTGAAGGATAGCTGGGATACCTATCAGCTGATCGGGGATGCCATGCGCGGGGGCGGGGGTCTTGCGCTGGATGTGCGGCGCGAAGTCAGTGAGCGCCTGCGTGATGAGCCTACTGTTTTGGCGCCGGCCAGACGCTGGCCTTTGCCTTCCCGAAAGCTGCGCCATTATGCATTGGCCGCATCGGTTGCTTGCGCGGCCGTTGTCGGCTGGATGGGCTGGCAGCAGGATGAGTCGGAAATGGTGGTGGCCAAAGCAAGCGAAGCCCAGGTGTTCAGCCCGGCTACAGCGGTAGATGCACCTTATCTGCTGGCGCATCAGGAAATGGCGGGGACAATAGACGGCTCGCAGCGGCGGGTTGCCTATGTGCCAGCGCGTGACAAGGCAGCACATTGATGCAGTTCAGGTTTTGTGTTTTTTTCGGCATGTTGCTGGCACCTCTGGTACAGGCCGGTCCTGATGATGACTGGGCCTTGCTTGGCAAGGCTGCGCAGGTTGCACGCCAGCAAACATTGTCCGGCAGTTACCTGCACCAGATAGGTTCTGCATCCGAGACCTTCCGTATCCAGCGTTCAGTCAGCAAGGGGAAAGTCAGGGAGCGCCGTGTTTCGCTGGATGGCTTGCCGCGCGAGATTATCCGTCATGGCGACGTGCTGATTACGTCCGCTCCGGACGAGCATTCGCTGCTGGCAGCAAAAATAAGCAGTGCCAAGCTGTTTCCGGCCATTCTGCCGGATAATGTGGCCATGCTGGCTGATGGCTATGCCCTAAGCCGCTTGGGCTCGGATAGGGTAGCGTCGCGCGAATGCCAATGGTGGCAGTTGAAATCGCTGGAAGCCGGGCAGCGCTATACACAGCGCGTTTGTCTGGATAAGGCCAGTCAGCTGCCGCTGAAGTGGGTCACGCTGGATGCACAGCAGGATGTGGTCGAGTTGTTCAGCTTTATTGATCTGGATGATCGCGCACCGCGCGCCAAGGTGAGTGTGCAGCCGGTTTATCCCTTAAGCGCAGCATCCTCTGCTTCTGCCGTGAAGGCTGAAGAGGGAGTGGAGTCGCTAGAGATCAAAGGCATTCCGCCGGGTTTTCGGCTGCTGCGTTCTGTCATGCGTAAAATGCCGGGTAATGATGGTGCACCACCGGTTCAGCACCGGGTGTATAGCGATGGTCTGGCCGTGTTTTCTCTGTTTGTCGAGTATGCCAAGGATGCCAAACCGGCGCCTCATCTGACGCATGGGCCTATTTCGGTAGCTACAGACAATGAGGGCGAGTACCGTTTGACCTTGGTGGGGGATCTGCCTGATGCCGGCTTGCAGGCCATTGCCCGTCATCTGCGGCTTGTTAAAAAATCATGATTGAAACCGAAGCACGCGTATTGCGCGTCGAGCCCGGTGCGGCCTGGGTCGAGCCCAAGCCGCATTCGCCATGCGGTCAGTGTGATGCTGAGGGCGGTTGTCGTTCCTTGAGTATCGCGCGCCTGTTTAGCGGGCGTGATCCGGTGTTCCGGGTGCTGGATAGCCTGGGTGTAGGGGCCGGGGACCAGGTGATGGTGGCCGTGCCGGAAAAAAGCCTGAGACAAAGTGTGTTGCTGATGTATGTCTTGCCGCTGTTAGCCTTGTTCGCCGGCGCGCTGCTGGGCGCACTGTTTGGCGAGATGGCGTCGGCGCTTGCCGGTTTGGGTTGCTTGCTGCTGAGCTTGCTGCTGGTGCGCCGCCGGGCGCAACGCCTGTCGGAGGATGGGCGTTTTCAGCCTCATATTGCCAGTAAGCTGGACCCTGACGCCATTGTGGCCGCGCCGGCTCGTACTTGCCGTTCAAAAAACCGGCCCTTGGAGTAAAAATGACGCTGACGCTGATGTTCCGCGATTATTGCAGCCTGTGCCATGCCATGCGTGATGCACTATTGCCCTGGCAGGCGCGCTACGGCTTTGAGCTGGATATTGTCGACGTGGATGCCGACCCGGTGCTGGAAGAAAAGTACAACGAACTGGTGCCCGTGTTGCTGGATGCAAAGGGCGAGATCTGCCACTGGCACTTGGATGAAGCCGCTCTGGCGGAACGTTTGGCTGCACATGCCGGCGAAATCCGCTAGAATCGCGCACTAATTGATACCTGTACGAGGGCGCACTACGTGCCCTCGTCTTTTTGTTGTCTGCGAGCCTGATGAAACACATACGCAATTTTTCTATCATTGCCCATATCGACCACGGCAAATCCACGCTGGCTGACCGTTTTATCCAGTTCTGCGGTGGCTTGGATCTACGCGAAATGAGCGCCCAGGTGCTCGACTCAATGGATATTGAGAAAGAGCGTGGCATTACCATCAAGGCGCAGACTGCAGCCTTGCATTACAAGGCGCGGGATGGCGAGGTCTACAACCTCAACCTGATCGACACACCGGGACACGTCGACTTCAGCTATGAAGTGTCGCGTTCGCTGTCCGCCTGCGAAGGCGCGCTGCTGGTCGTGGACGCTTCGCAAGGTGTAGAAGCCCAGACCGTTGCCAACTGTTATACCGCCATCGACCTGGGGGTCGAGGTGGTGCCGGTGCTGAACAAGATCGATTTGCCGGCTGCCGAGCCAGAGCGCGTCTGTCAGGAAATCGAAGACATCATCGGTATCGAGGCCATCGATGCGGTGCGCGCTTCGGCTAAATCCGGTATCGGTATCGAGGATATCCTCGAAACCCTGATTGCCAAGATTCCGCCGCCGGTCGGCGATGTGGATGCCCCGCTCAAGGCGCTGATTATCGATTCGTGGTTTGATAACTACGTCGGCGTGGTGATGCTGGTGCGTGTCAAGGACGGCGTGATCAAGCCCAAGGACAAGATCAAGTTCATGGCCACCGGTGCCGAGCATCTGTGCGAGCAGGTCGGCGTATTCACGCCTAAAGCCTTGCAGCGCAGCGAGCTTAGGGCCGGCGAGGTGGGCTTTATCATTGCCGGTATCAAGGACATCAAGTCGGCCAAAGTGGGCGATACCATTACCTTGATGAAAACGCCGGCGGCCGAAGCATTGCCGGGCTTTAAGGAAGTCCAGTCGCAGGTGTTTGCCGGTCTGTATCCGGTGGAAAGCCACGACTACGATAATCTGCGCGATGCGCTGGAAAAGCTGCAACTGAACGATGCTTCGCTCAAGTACGAGCCGGAAGTGTCGCAGGCGCTGGGCTTCGGCTTCCGTTGCGGTTTCCTGGGGCTGCTGCATCTGGAAATTGTGCAGGAACGTCTCGAGCGCGAGTTCGATATGGACCTGATCACCACGGCACCTACCGTGGTGTACGAGCTACTGATGAAGGACGGCGAGGTGATCCATGTGGAAAACCCGTCCAAGCTGCCGGATCCTGCCAAGGTGGAAGAAATCCGCGAACCCATCATTACCGCCCATATCCTGCTGCCGCAGGAGTATGTCGGTGCGGTGATGACCTTGTGTAACGGCAAGCGTGGCGTGCAGCGCAATATGCAGTATCTGGGCCGCCAGGTGATGCTGACTTACGATATGCCGATGAATGAAGTGGTGATGGACTTCTTCGACAAGCTCAAGTCCACCAGCCGCGGCTACGCATCGCTTGACTACGACTTCAAGGAATATCAGGCATCCGACCTCGTCAAGCTGGATATTCTGGTCAATAGCGAGAAGGTGGATGCGCTGTCCCTGATCGTGCACCGTCAGAGCGCCCAGTTCCGCGGCCGTGCCGTTGCCGCCAAGATGCGCGAACTGATTCCGCGCCAGATGTTCGATATCGCGGTGCAAGCGGCCATCGGTGCGCACATTATCGCGCGCGAAACCATCAAGGCCTTGCGTAAGAACGTGCTGGCCAAGTGCTATGGCGGCGATATTACCCGTAAGAAAAAGCTGCTGGAAAAGCAGAAAGCCGGTAAGCGCCGCATGAAGCAGGTGGGTAATGTGGAAATTCCGCAGGAAGCCTTCCTCGCCATCTTGCAAGTAGGGGACAAATAAGTGAGCGGGAATCTGTTCTGGGTGTTTGTCGTTGTAGCGGTAGTCGGCATTGCGCTGATCGCGTCGGCCGGCAAGAAAGAGGCGGGCGCCAAAGAGTGGCCGGCTGCCGTGCAGTGGGGCTATATCGCCTTGCTGGTCGGCTGCTTCGGCGTGCTGTCGAGCTGGATGAGCTTTTCAGCCGTGATGCTGGTGATTGTGCTGGTGACCGGCTTTGGCTGGGCGCTGGATAAGTTCTATCTGGCACGCCGCCGAGCGCCGGGCGAAGAGCCCGGCCATATGGTCGACAACGCCAAGGGCTTTTTCCCCATCATTCTGGTGGTATTCCTGCTGCGCTCGTTTATTGCCGAACCGTTCCAGATTCCCAGCAGTTCCATGCGGCCGGGGCTGATTGTTGGCGACTTCATTCTGGTCAATAAATTCACCTACGGCATACGGGTGCCGGTGCTGAACAAGGTGATAGTGCCGGTGCATGAAGTTGCGCGTGGTGATGTGGCGGTGTTCAATTTCCCGCCTAACCCGCGCGTCGATTACATCAAGCGTGTGATCGGGCTGCCGGGGGACACGGTCGAGTACCGCAACAAGAGTCTGACTATCAACGGCAAGGCCGTGCCGGATGTGGCGGATGGTACTTATGACTATCTGGAGCAGGGTCTGGCGATGATACGGAACGACCAGTACATTGAAACCCTGCCATCCACACCTGAGGCCAAGACCTATAAGGTGCTGAAGAGTCCTCAGGCGCCAGTCTATGATCCGGCACAGGTGCGCGACTTCCCGTATCGCGATAATTGCCAGTATGCTGAAGACGGTTTTGTGTGCAAAGTGCCACAGGGCCACTACTTCATGCTGGGCGACAATCGCGACAACAGTCTGGATGGCCGCTACTGGGGCTTTGTTGCCGATGATCTGCTAGTGGGCAAAGCTTTCCTGATCTGGATGAATTTCGGTGATTTTTCGCGCATCGGAATGAAAATAGAGTAACGGTTTCGCCTTTTGACTGCCCGG
>NZ_RJTZ01000012.1:0-49000 GCF_024343515.1 Aquitalea sp. S1-19
TCTTCGGCCAGCTTGAGCACGCGCTCCTTGATCTGCGGAATGTCCAGCGCCGGTTCGGCCTTGATCCATTCGGCTATCGGTGCCTGCAGCTGGTATTCGCCTTCCAGCGCGGTTTCCAGGCCCGGGATATCCCACTGCTCTTCCATCGACTCCGGCGGCAGATACAGATCAACCAGATCGGCAATCACGCCTTCGCGCATATGGGTCACGACGGCGGAGACATCTTCGTCTTCCAGGATCTCGTTGCGCTGGCCGTAGATCACCTTGCGCTGGTCGTTGGCAACGTCGTCGTACTCCAGCAACTGCTTGCGGATGTCGAAGTTACGGCCTTCTACCTTGCGCTGCGCATTCTCGATCGAACGGCTCACCCACGGATGCTCGATCGCCTCGCCTTCCGGCATCTTGAGCTTTTCCATGATGGCGCCAACACGCTCGGAGGCGAAGATGCGCAACAGCGGGTCTTCCAGACTCAGATAGAAGCGGCTGGAGCCGGCATCACCCTGACGACCGGAACGGCCGCGCAACTGGTTGTCGATACGACGCGATTCATGACGCTCGGTGCCGATGATATGCAAGCCGCCCGCCGCCAGTACTGCGTCGTGGCGCAACTGCCATTCGGCGCGGATCGCGGCGATTTTTGCCGCTTTCTCATCCGCGCTCAGGCGCTCGTCCGCCTCGATCGCCTTGATTTCCGGCTCTGGGTTGCCGCCCAGCACGATGTCGGTACCGCGACCGGCCATATTGGTCGCCACGGTAATGATGCCGGCACGACCTGCCTGCACGATGATATCGGCTTCGCGCGCATGTTCCTTGGCGTTCAGCACATTGTGCGCAATACCCGCCTTGGTCAGCAGCGTATCGATCAGCTCGGAGTTCTCGATGCTGGTGGTGCCCACCAGTGCCGGCTGGCCGCGCTTCACGCAATCCTGAATGTCGGCAATGATTGCGTCGTACTTTTCCTTATTGGTGCGATAGACCTTGTCCTGCGTATCCTTGCGCACCATAGGCTTGTTGGTCGGAATGACCACCGTTTCCAGCCCGTAAATGCTCTGGAATTCATAGGCTTCGGTGTCGGCGGTACCGGTCATGCCCGACAGCTTGCTATACAGACGGAAATAGTTCTGGAAGGTAATCGATGCCAGCGTCTGGTTCTCGCGGTTGACCTCGACCCCTTCCTTGGCTTCGACGGCCTGATGCAGGCCTTCGCTCCAGCGGCGGCCCGGCATCAGGCGGCCGGTAAACTCGTCGACGATGACGACTTCGCCATCCTGCACCACATAATGCTGGTCCTTGTGGAACAGGGCGAAACCCTTGAGCGCCGCCATCAGGTGGTGCATCAGCGTGATATTTGCCGCCGAGTACAGGCTGTCGCCTTCCTTGAGCAGACCCAGCTGTTCGAGGATTTCCTCGCAATGCACATGGCCGGCTTCGGACAGCATCACCGAATGCGCCTTCTCGTCCACCCAGTAGTCGCCCTCGCCGTCTTCCACCTCCTGACGCTTGAGCATGGGTGGCACCGCATTCATGCGGCGATACATCTCGATATTGTCTTCGGCCGGGCCGGAAATGATCAGCGGGGTACGCGCCTCGTCGATCAGGATGGAGTCCACCTCGTCGACCACGGCAAAAGCCAGTTTTTTCTGCACTTTTTCGCTGGTGGCGAACACCATATTGTCGCGCAGATAGTCGAAGCCGAATTCGTTGTTGGTGCCGTAGGTGATATCCGAGGCATAAGCCGCCTGCTTGGCATCATGCGCCATCTGGCTGAGGTTGACCCCCACGCTCATGCCGAGGAAGTTATACAGCTTGGCCATGATGGAAGCGTCGCGGCTGGCCAGATAGTCGTTGACCGTGATCACATGCACGCCGTTGCCGGTCAGGGCATTCAGATACACCGGCAAGGTAGCGACCAGGGTTTTGCCTTCGCCGGTACGCATCTCGGCGATATTGCCGTCATGCAGCACCATGCCGCCAATCAGCTGCACGTCAAAGTGGCGCATGCCCAGCACGCGGCGGCTGGCTTCGCGGCACACGGCGAATGCCTCGGGCAAGAGCTTGTCCAGCGTCTCGCCCTGCGCCAGGCGCTGCCTGAATTCTGCGGTTTTGCCCGCCAGTGCATCGTCAGACAGCGCGCGCATTCCCTCTTCCAGGGCATTGATGCGCATTGCTTCCTGACGATACTGCTTGATCAGCCGGTCATTACGGCTGCCGAAAACTTTCTTGAGTAGCGTCGAAATCATTGAGTGATCCACAGGGCCTAGCGGGCCGGAAAAATGCAGTCGAGTTTAGCACATGCGTAAGCAAGGTTTATGGGGGCATGGTTGCGATGTATCAAGTCTTGGTGGGATCGGGATAAAAACAACACATAACCGGACACATGGGCGCGGAGTGCGCACCGCAAGATCTCATGCCACAAGCCAGCGCATGATCGCGTAGAATGCAGCACTCTTACCCTTACTTTGCCCCAGCGCATGAGCAGCCAACGTTTCCAGGACTTTGCCCGCCAGAATAACGCCCTGTCCCGGCTCACCGCCGAGGCCGGTGCCTTGCTTGCGCTGGATGCCGCCTTCCAGAAGCTGCTGCCGGCCGAACTGGCCGGGCAATGCCGCGCGGTACGCATCCGCGACGAAGAACTGGTGCTGTTTGCCGACAACGGCATGGTCGGCGCACGCCTGCGCATGCTGGCCACCAGCCTGCTGCCCACGCTGGCGCGCCAAGGCTATATCGCCCAGCGCGCCCGGGTACGCATTGCCCCGCAATATCGCACTGTGGTCCAGCCCAAGGCCCTGCACATCGGCGAACAGGGCATTGCCGCCATCGAACAGGCGGCACAGACGCTGGACCATCCCGATCTGGCCCGTGCACTGGCACGACTGGCCCGGCATCAGAAACAACGCACACCAGACTGAGCGTCCTGCGCAGTCTTTCTAAGTCCCATCTATTGATTTGGCGCAAGCCACACTCAAGCGCGCTTAACGTAATATGATGTGAAAATAGCGCCATATATCTATAAACAATACTTCATGGACTCCGCACGATGCGCCTGCTTGCCAATCTCAAGATTTCCACCCGCCTGTATGCCAGCTTCGCCCTGATCACGCTATTGATGCTGGCCGCTGGCAGCAGCACTTATCTGGGACTGTCGCAAGTACGCAGCGAATTGCTCGGCATCAGCGAAATCAATCAGGTCAATCTGAGTCTCGCATCGCAAATGCAGGTCAACCAGCTGGAACAGCGCGTGGTGGTGCGCAGCCTGCTGTCCACGCCTCCGGGTGCAGCCACTCAGGCACTGCAGGCCGATCTGGCCAAGAAGCAACAGAGCTACAACCAGCTGGCACAACAACTGGATGCCAAACTGGCTCTGCCCGACACCATGGCGCAGGAACTGGAACTGGCTAAACGCATCCGCCAATATCAGCAGCAGGCAGAAGCCCTGACCAAGAAATTACAGCACGCTGCCGAGCAAGGACTGTACGCCGAAGCAGAAGCCGTCATCCGCGTGGACCTCGTACCCGTCAACATTGCCTGGCAAAAAGCGCTGGGCGAGCTGGCCGAACTGGAAATGGCATCAACCCGGGAAGATACCGGTCAGGCGCTGGCCTATATCGACCGGGCTGTACTGATCATCGCGCTCAGCAGCGGTATCGCCATTCTGGTCAGCCTGCTGCTGGGCACCGTTCTCGCGCGCTCGATCACCCGCCCCATGGATACGGCAGTCGACCTGACCGATGCGCTGGCGCACGGCGATTTAAGCCGCGAGGCTCCTATCGAACGCCAGGATGAAATCGGCCATATGCTGGGTGCACTGAATAACAGCCTTGCCAAACTGTCGCAGACCCTGCATCAGGTCAAATCCAGCAGCAGCGCGGCAGTCGGCATGGTCGAAGAACTGGCCTGCGCGGCCGGTCAGGTCCACGTCGCCAGCAACAAGCAGTCGGAAGCGGCCAGCGCCAGTGCCAGCGCGGTTGAGCAACTGACGGTCAGCATCGCCAGCGTCGCCGATGCCACCAGCGACTTACGCGGCAAGACGCAGCAGAACCTAAAAATCAGCCAGAGCGGGCTGGGTGAAATGCAAACGCTGGAGCGGGACATGGGGAATATGGAGACCGTGATCAGCCAGTTGTCCAGTTCGGCGCAGGACTTTATCGACAACACCCAGGCCATCAGCAAGATGACGCAGGAAGTGCGCGACATCGCCGACCAGACCAACCTCTTGGCACTGAATGCCGCCATCGAGGCGGCGCGCGCCGGCGAGCAGGGGCGCGGCTTTGCCGTGGTGGCGGACGAGGTGCGCAAACTGGCGGAAAAATCGGCAAAATCCGCCGCCGAGATTGACCACTTCAATGCCAAGCTGGGCGAGAAATCGGCTTCGCTGGCCGATGTGGTGCAGCAGGGCATCGATACGCTACAAGCCAGCCGCGCCTGCTCGGACCGTGTTTCCGCACTATTCCGCGAGAACGATAGCGTGCTGCAGCAGGCCAATGCCGATGTGGAAGGTATCGCCAGCTCGATAGACGAGCAGCGCACGGCCAGCAGCGAGATTGCGCGCAATATGGAGCAGATGGCACAGATGAGCGAGGAAACTACCGCCGCCATGTGCAATATCAGCGAAAATGCCGCCCAGATTGCCGGTGCAGCCAAGGCGCTGAATCAGGACGTCAGCATCTTCCGCCTGCGTTAAAACGCGGGAAACAGAGAAGGGCGTGTCCATCCGGACACGCCCTTTTTTTGGCTAGCACACGCTTAAATCGCGTAATCCTGCGCGCCGACAAATACCGACAGCTTCTTGGGGGTAACAAACACCTTGTCACCCAGCATCAGACCCAGCTCGCGGTAGCGCTCCTTGCTCAACGCCACCTCGATCGCGTCGCCGCTATCCGGAGCCACCTCGATGCGTACCAGCGGGCCGACCGCATGGATATGCTCGATGCTGCCCGTAGCCAGCGCCCCGCCGGCAAGACGGCTGATATCCAGATCATGCGGGCGCACATAGGCAACCGCGCTATCCGATGCCGCCTGTGCACCGTCATCCAGCGCATGGGCGAAGTTGCCATGGGTGAAATGGCCGCCATCCACGCGGCCATGGAACAGATTCACATCGCCCAGGAAGCGGGTGACAAAAGGCGTGGCCGGGTTTTCGTAAATATCGTCCGGCCGGCCGATCTGCTCGATATGGCCATGATCCATCACCACCACCCGATCAGACACTTCCAGCGCCTCTTCCTGATCGTGGGTGACGAACACGCTGGTGATGTGCATCTGGTGATGCAGGTCACGCAGCCAGCGGCGCAAGTCCTTGCGCACCTTGGCATCCAGTGCGCCAAAAGGCTCGTCCAGCAGCAGCACGCTAGGTTCGACTGCGAGGGAACGGGCCAGCGCGATACGCTGGCGCTGGCCACCGGAGAGCTGGGCCGGATAGGCATCGGCCAGCCAGTCGAGCTGTACCATTTTCAGCAGCTTCATCACCCGCTCGCGGATTTCCTCGCGCGAAGGACGCAGCTTGCGCGGGCGCACCGACAGGCCGAAAGCCACATTGTCGAATACGGTCATATGGCGGAACAGCGCATAGTGCTGGAACACGAAACCGACCTGACGCTCGGAAACATGGGTATGGGTGCTGTCGGCACCACTGAACAGCACCTGGCCGGCATCGGGCTGTTCCAGCCCGGCGATGATGCGCAGCAAGGTGGTCTTGCCGCAACCGGAAGGGCCAAGCAGGGCCAGCAGCTCGCCCGATTCGACCTTGAGGCTGACATTATCCAGCGCGGTGAAATTGCCGAAGCGTTTTTCGATATTGCGGATTTCGATGCTCATAACTGTGTTCCTTGCGGGATCCGGGACTCGCGAGCCGGGATCCGTCCTTGTTATCTGCCTGCCTATTGTTGCCGGCCACACTGCGGGTTTCGGACGCCCGATCCCGGATCCCCATCCCTTCTACACCAATGCTTCCCTTGCCTGCTGTGTCCTGACCAGCGAGGCCTCGTGCTGACGCTCGATGCGCCACTCGATCACCGTCTTGATGGCCAGCGTCACCAGCGCCAGCAGGGCGAGAATGGAGGCGCAGGCAAAGGCGCCGACAAAGTTGTATTCGTTGTACAGAATCTCGACATGCAGCGGGATGGTATTGGTCTCGCCGCGGATATGACCGGACACCACGCTGACCGCGCCGAACTCGCCCATGGCGCGCGCATTGGTCAGGATCACCCCGTACAGCAGACCCCACTTGATATTGGGCAGGGTCACATGCCAGAACGCGGCAAAACCCGAGGCGCCCAGCACGATGGCCGCCTGTTCTTCATCCTGCCCCTGCGCCTGCATCAGCGGAATCAGCTCGCGGGCGACAAAGGGGAAGGTCACGAACACGGTGGCCAGCACGATGCCAGGCACGGCAAAGATGATCTGGATATCGTGTGCCGACAGCCAGTTGCCCAGCCAGCCATGGCTACCAAACAGCAGGATATACATCAGCCCGGCCACTACCGGCGACACCGAAAACGGCAGGTCGATCAGCGTGGTCAACAGGCTCTTGCCGCGAAACTCGAAGCGGGCAATCGCCCATGCGGCTGCCACGCCAAACACCAAGTTCAAGGGCACGGCAATGGCTGCGGCAATCAGCGTCAGCTTGATCGCCTGCCAGGCCTCGTACTCGGTGAGCGCCGCAGCGTATAGCTCCCAGCCCTTGGACAGGGCTTCCCAGAACACCGATACCAGCGGCACCAGCAGAAACACCAGCAGGAACAGCAGGGCAAACGTGGTCAGCGCATAGCGCACCCAGGCTTGCTCGCTGGTCAGTAGACTACGACTCGCCATGACTCACCTCACTTCATGCCGTGGCGGCGACTGGTCCACCACTGCAGCAGGTTGATCGCAAACAGCACGCTAAACGACAGCATCAGCATCACCACCGCGACTGCCGTTGCACCAAGAAAATCGAACTGCTCCAGCTTGGAGATAATGATCAGCGGCGCGATTTCCGACACCAGCGGAATATTGCCGGCGATAAAGATCACCGAACCGAATTCACCGGTGGCACGGGCAAAGGCCATCGCAGTACCGGTCATCAGCGCCGGCAAGGTCGCCGGAAAAATTACGCGGCGGAAAATCTGCCAGCGATCCGCCCCCAGACAGGTGGCCGCCTCTTCCAGTTCGCCCTCCAGATCCTCCAGCACCGGCTGCACCGTACGCACCACAAACGGCAGACTGACGAAAATCAGCGCAATCACGATGCCGGTCGGAGTAAACGCGACCTTCAGACCCAGCGGTTCAAGATACTGGCCCAGCCAGCCATTAGGCGCATAGATGGTCGTCAGCGCGATACCCGCGACAGCTGTCGGCAAGGCAAAGGGCAAGTCAACCAGGGCATCGACAAAGCGCTTGCCGGGAAAGCGGTAACGCACCAGCACCCACGCCACCAGAAAGCCCATCACGCAATTGATCAAGGCTGCCAGCGCAGCCGTGCCAAAAGACAGCTGCAAAGAGGCCACGACACGCGGCGCACTGACGGTCTCCCAAAATGGACCCCAGCCCAGTTCGGAGGACTTCAGGATCAGCGCCGCCAGCGGCAGCAACACGATCAGCCCCAGCCAGAAAATGGCATAACCTAGCGACACGCCGAAGCCGGGCAGCACGCTGTAACGTTTGGCAAGAAAAGTCATATTCGGAATCCGGGATCAGGAATCATGGGCCAGGGATCTGTGATCGGGAATCTGCTCCCCATCCCCTAATCCCTGATCCTGACTCCCATTCTTAAGCCTTATTTTTTGGTGTAAATCTGGTCAAACACGCCGCCATCGGTAAAGTGGGTCTTCATCACACCATCCCAGCTGCCGAATACTTTCTCGACGGTAAAGGTCTTGACCGGCGGGAACTGGCCGGCAAACTTGGCCAGCACCTGCGGGTTTTGCGGGCGCAGATAGTTCTGTGCAGCCAGAGTCTGGCCCTCGGTGCTCCACAGATAGCCAAGGTAGGCTTCGGCCTGCTTGCGCGTGCCCTTCTTGTCCACCACCTTGTCCACCACGGCGACCGGGTTTTCAGCCGCCACGGTCAGTGTCGGGTACACGATCTCGAAACTGCCGCGACCGAATTCGCGCGCAATCATTTCCGCCTCGTTTTCGAAGGTCACCAGTGCGTCGCCGATCTGGCGCTGCATAAAGGTGGTAGTGGCGGCACGGCCGCCGGTATCCAGCACCGGCACATTGCCAAACACCTTGCCGACAAAGGCCTTGGCCGATGCGTCATTGCCGCCGGGCTGCTTCAACGCCCAGCCATAAACACCGAGATAGGCATAACGGCCGTTACCCGAGGTCTTAGGGTTGGCAATAATGGCTTGCACCCCCGGCCGGGCCAGATCCTTCCAGTCGCGGATGGCCTTAGGGTTGCCCTTGCGCACCAGAATCACCGTCGCCGAAGTAAACGGCACGCTGTTGTTGCTCAGACGCTTGGCCCAGTCCTTGGGCACCAGCGCGCCACGTTCGGCCAGTATGTTGATGTCCGGCGCCTGATTCATCGTGATCACATCGGCTTGCAGGCCATTGACCACGCTCATCGCCTGCTTGCTCGAGCCACCATGCGACTGCTGCAACGTCACCGTCTCGCCACCCTTGGCTTTCCAGTATTTCTGGAAGGCCGGGTTGTAGTCCTTGTAGAAATCGCGCATCACATCATAAGAGACGTTCAGCAAAGTCACATCGGCGAAGGCAGAGACGCTGGCGGACGACAACAGCAGGGCGGTCAGTGTTTTCAGGGCAAGACGTTTCATCGGATTTTCCTTGGCGGTACGGATTGCAAGCAGGATACCCAGATAGCCTTATTTCCAGAAATACTGTTGTGAAATACTTTTATTCCACAAAGAAATAAAGCGCCGCTTCTTATGCCTGCCCTTGTGCACACCGGGCAGCAGGCTTGCCAGCGCTCGGGCCTGCGATGCAATATGACTACATATCTTCATGCGCCAGCCGCTCACAAAGGAAATCCTCTTGAACGCCCAGTACCGGCCCGACCAGATCCCTGCGCACCCGCTACGCCAGGCACTGAATGACGAAGCGCATGCCCGGCCACCCGCGGCCATTCTGGCACCAGCACGACTATCAACGCTGACGCTGTTTTTTGACCGCGACAGTGGCGGCCAGCAAGAAGCACTGGAACAACTGACCGGACAACTGGGTTTTCCCCCACCTACCCGCGGCCAGGCCCATTACCGCGCCGAACAAAATGGCCTGCTGCTGCGCTGGTCGCTGCATACCGAGTTTGCCCGCTACACCTTTGTGCAACACGGCCAGGGGGCGCAGGATTTCGCGGCCACCGCACTGGATGCCATCCCCCAAGCTTGGCTTGCCAGCCTGCCAGGGCTGGCGCTGGTCGGCATTCATGCCCTGCTCTTGCCATCCTCCGCCGCGATACCGGACTCTCCGCGCGCCATCGCCGGGCGCTGGTTCGATGGCCATGGCCTGATCGGTGCCGAAATCGGCGACGGAAATGGTGTGGCGTATACCGACTTGCGCCTGCATCCCGACTCGCGCCTGGCTGGCGGTTTCTCGCGGCTGGTGGTGATAGACCGCGACATGGGGCCACGCCAAAGCGGGCGCATGTTGCAAAGGCTGTTTGAAATCGAAGCCTACCGCATGCTGGCGCTGTTGGCGCTGCCCATGGCCAAGGCACAAATGCAGACACTGGACGAACTAGGGCTTGCCTTGCGCGCCATCACCGAACGCATGAGCCAGCCCGACAGCGACGACGCGACCATGCTGGGCGAACTCAGCCAGCTCTCGGCAGCGACCGAAAACCTGATTGCACAAAGTCAGTACCGCTTTTCGGCGGCGCATGCCTATTACCAGCTGGTCGAGCGGCGCATAGGCGAGTTGCGCGAAAGCCGCTTGCCCGGCCTGCAACCATTCCGCGAATTCATGGCGCACCGTCTGGAGCCGGCAATGGATACCTGCCTGACCATCAGCCGGCGCCAGGATAGGCTGACGGCCCGTTTGCAACGCGCAACCGCCTTGCTGCGTACCCGGGTCGAGGTGATTAACGAGGAGCAGAACAAAGCGCTGCTGGCCAGCATGGATAAGCGCGCCGAATTGCAGCTGCGCCTGCAACAGACTGTCGAAGGTTTATCGGTCGGTGTGCTTACTTATTACGCAGTCGGCCTGATAGGCTACGCGGCCAAGGCGGTGAAGGCCGCCGGTGTGCACCTCAATGCCGAACTGCTTACCGGGCTGTCCATTCCGCTGGTCGCGCTGGGCGTCTGGTGGGGCGTACACAGGGCCAAGCAGGCACTGGGACATCGTTAAGCCGGAAAACACGGCGCGGATATGCCATGTTTAATGCATATCGAGGGAGCACACCATGCCCATGCGCCGCCTGTTATTACTATTGAGCCTGATCCTTGCCCTGCTGCCTGCCATCGCCTGGCCGGCCGAAGCAGACCCGGCCATGGCACCGGCAACGCTGACCATCGCCAATCAGACGCTATTTACCTTCCGCGCCGATTTAGGCGAGGTCAGCCCGGCACAAAGAGCCGAGCGTGCACGCCAGCGCATTGCCGCGCTGGATGACGCCGATCTGCAAAGCCCGATACTGAGCACACCATTTGTAAGCAATGGCGTGGCGGGGCTGCGCTTCATTATTCATGGCAAACCGCTGTTCTCCATCATCGAAGCCGACCTTGATCCTTCCGATAACCTCAATCTGCTCGCCACCGCCCAGCAAGTCCAGCAGCGGCTCAATACGCTGCGCCTGACTTATCTCGAACAAAGCTCGCCGGAACAGATCGCACGCGCAGCCGCGCTGTCGCTGACGGCAACACTGGCACTGGCGCTGGCGCTATGGGGGCTTAAACGCCTGCACCGGCGCGCCGTTGAGCGCGTACTCAAGCGCCCGCTACGCGTGCACCGCTGGCTGAAAGACAGACAGGACTTCGAGGGCATTTTGCGTACGCTGGAGCAGCGCCTGCTCGATATGTCGGCCCTGGTCGGCATGCTGCTGCTCTTGCATGTATGGCTGAGTTTCGTGCTGACCCGCTTCCCCTATACCCGTCCCTGGGGGCTGCAAATCGGGCAGTCGCTGTTCGATCTGCTGGCCAACATCGCCGACAGCATCCTTGGCGCTCTGCCCGGGCTGGTCAAGGTCACGGTGATTTTTCTGCTGACGCGGCTGACCATACGTGGGCTGGGCCTGCTGTTCAATGCCGTCGAAAGCCAGCGTCTAAGCCTGCCCGGCCTGTATCAGGAAACCGTCGGCGCCACACGCCGCCTGACCTCGCTAGCCCTGTGGCTGTTTGCCCTGACCGCCGCCTACCCCTATCTGCCGGGCTCCAATTCGGATGCATTCAAGGGCATCAGCGTGTTTTTCGGCCTGATGGTCACGCTGGGCTCAACCGGCATCATGACCCATGCCATGAGCGGACTGGTGCTGGTCTACTCGCGCGCCCTCAAACCGGGAGATCTGGTACAGGTGGGCGATGTGGATGGTTTTGTCAGCGAGCTGGGCGCCCTGTCGACCAAGATCATTACCCGCCACGGCAATGAAGTCACCCTGCCCAACTCGGTCGTGGTCGGTGGCAAGGTCATCAACTACACCCGCCAGGCCGGCGACCGCGGCCTGCCGCTGACGACCAAAATCACCATCGGTTACGACACGCCATGGCGTCAGGTTCACGCCATGCTGGAGCTGGCGGTACGGCGCACTGCGGGGCTGAATCAGAGCGAAGCCCCCATCGTGCGCCAACTGAATCTGCAGGATTTTTACATCGAATACGAGCTGGAAGCCCGCATGCCGCTGGATGCCAAGCCGCCGGCAGTCAAAACCGCACTGCACAGCCAGATTCTGGATGTATTCAACGAATTCGGCGTACAGATCATGTCGCCCAACTTCGAAAGCCAGCCCGAAGGGGCCGTGCTGGTCAGCAAGGAAAACTGGTATGCCGCGCCGGCACAAGCGGCCAGCAGCACAGCCCAGCCTCCATCGGCCACCTAGAGACTGGCGGCGGGTCTGCAAGCTGGGGTAATCTTTAAGCCATATCACCCAGCGGAAATTCAGAACATGGACATTCAGGAATACATGCAGAACGTCGGCCAGGCCGCACGCCAGGCCAGCCGCGAGATTGCCCGCGCCGATACCCGGCAGAAGAATGCCGCGCTGGAAGCGATGGCCACGGCCATCGAGCGCGATAGCGAAAAACTGCTGGCTGCCAACCGCCGCGATGTCGAACAGGCTGTGGCGGAAGGTCTGGCGCCGGCCATGGTCGACCGCCTGACCCTGAATGCACACACTATTGCTACGATGGCCGAAGGCCTGCGCCAGATCGCGACCCTGCCCGACCCGGTCGGCGAGATGGACGATTTCTGCTATCGCCCGTCCGGCATCCAGCTGGGCAAGATGCGCGTGCCGCTAGGCGTGGTCGGCATCATCTACGAGGCGCGGCCGAACGTGACGGCTGACGCCGCCGGCCTGTGCCTGAAATCCGGCAACGCTACCATCCTGCGCGGCGGTTCTGAGGCCTTCCACAGCAATCAGGCCATCGCCACCTGCGTGCATGAAGGCCTCGCAGCCGCCGGCTTGCCGGAAACGGCGGTGCAGGTGCTGGAAACCACCGACCGCGCTGCGGTCGGTGCGCTTATCACCATGCCAGAGTATGTGGATGTGATCGTGCCGCGCGGCGGCAAGGGGCTGATCGCGCGCATCAGCGCCGAGGCGCGCGTGCCGGTGATCAAGCATCTGGATGGCAACTGCCACAGCTATGTCGACGACAAGGCTGACCTCGCCAAGGCGCTGACCGTATGCGACAACGCCAAGACCCACCGCTACGGCACCTGCAACACCATGGAGACGCTGCTGGTACATAAGGCGGTGGCGGCCGAATTCCTGCCGCAAATCTGCGCCATCTATGCGGCCAAGGGGGTGGAAATGCGCGGCGACGAAGCCACGCGCGCCATCGTCGGCGCCGACAAAGTGGGTGTGGCAAGCGAGGACGACTGGTTTACCGAATACGCGGCAGCGATTATCGCCATCCGCGTAGTCGACGATCTGGACAGCGCCATCGCCCATATCAACCACTACGGCAGCCACCACACCGATGCCATCTTGACCGAAGACTACAGCCGCGCGCGCCGCTTCCTACGTGAGGTGGACTCCAGCTCGGTCATGGTCAACGCCAGCACGCGCTTTGCCGATGGCTTCGAATACGGGCTGGGCGCCGAGATCGGCATCTCGACCGACAAGATCCACGCGCGCGGCCCGGTCGGCCTCGAAGGGCTGACCAGCCAGAAGTGGGTGGTACTGGGCGATGGACAGATCCGCAGCTAAAGACAAGCCGGGCGCCGCAAGGCGCCCGCTTCAGGCATGGCCCAAACTGCCAGCCAAAAGACTCTCGCCCGACGGATCAAGCCGTGTCAGCAAAGCAAGTATGTCACCGGCAGGCAAAGGACGGCTGAAATAATAACCCTGTACCCGGTCACAGCCGTATTGCTGCAGCCATTGCAGCTGTTCGGCTGTCTCCACGCCTTCTGCCAGCGTCTTCAGGCCTAGCGTTCTGGCCAGACTAATGATGGCCTGGACAATGGCCCGGTCGTCGGCATCATCGGCCATATCGATCACAAAAGAGCGGTCTATCTTCAGCGTTTCCAGGGACAAACGCTTCAGATAGCTGAGCGAAGAATAACCGGTACCGAAGTCGTCGATGGAGACCTTGATCCCCATGGCGTCCAGTGTGCCAAGTATCGCCACGGCCTCTTGCGGCCGGCGCATGGCCACACTCTCGGTCAGCTCCAGCTCCAGCAGCCGGGCAGGAAGCTGGTACGCCTCCAACAAGCCGGCTATCTGCTGCGGCAGGTTCGCCTGCTGGAACTGGGCTGCCGACAGATTGACCGCCACCCTGACCGGCACATAGCCGGCTTGCTGCCAGTCGCACAACTGGCTCAGCGCCTGATGCAGTACCCAGTCGCCCAGCGCGATGATCATGCCGCTTTCTTCTGCAACCGGAATAAACTCTAGCGGGGAAACCCAGCCCAGTCCGGGATGTTGCCAGCGCAGCAAGGCCTCCAGTCCGATCAGCTGACGACTGGCAATATCATATTGCGGCTGGTAATGCAGGCTGAGCTCACCCCTCTCCTGAGCATGACGCAGCGCACTTTCCAGCTGCAGATGGCGTGCACTTCTGGCCAGCAGTTCCGGCCGGAAGCAGCGCCAGGTATTCCGCCCGTCGTGCTTGGCGTGATACATCGCCATATCGGCACAGCGCAACAGGGTGTCAAAGTCGCTGCCATCCTGCGGATACAGTGCGATGCCTATGGATGAAGTCACACTGATATCATGTCCCTCCACCGCACAGGGCAGCGCCAGCTGTTCGCTCAGGCGCTGAATCAGCGTAACGGCATCCTCGGCATCACTGTCCGGCAATAGCAGGATAAATTCGTCCCCGCCCAAACGCGCGACGCTATCACTATGGCGGACCTGCGCCGACAAACGCTGAGCCTGCAGGCACAGCAGGGCATCGCCTACCGTGTGTCCCAGCGTATCATTGATATGCTTGAAGCCATCCAGGTCAATAAATACCAGCGCCAGGGAAGGAGTCCTGGCGGCAATGGCCGAGGCAAAATGCTCGGCCAGCGATGCGCGGTTGATCAGGCCGGTCAGCGAATCGTGCTGGGCCAGATAACGCAGTTGCCGCCCGGTCTGTTCGCGCTCGGTCACGTCCTGAGCCAGTGAAATTACCCCCAGCGTGCATCCTGATTCGTCGACCAAGGTGGTATTGAACCACTCGCACTCAATGATGCGGCCGTCACGTGTCAGGTTGGCGTTCTGGCTGCGCGAGCCACCTTGCTGTTTAAGCAGAATATCCAGCACCTCCTCGCTCACCATCTGGCGAGCGGGCTCCGGCAGGATAAAGTGCGCATGCTGACCCAGCGCCTGCTCGCGGCTATGGCCAAACATTTTCTGTGCCGCCGGATTCCAGTCCCGCACACAAAAATGCGCGTCCCACTCTATCATCGCCAGTGCAGTCTGCTCGCGCAGCAAATGCTGGCGCTGGCGCGAAGCCCGTAATTCGTGCTCGGTCTGCCGCTGCCCGCTCAGGTTTTCTACCAGCGCAATGCCGCCACAGACCTGGCCGGTCACGATGACGGGAATCAGCTCCACCCTGAGGGCAAACACCCGGTGGTTCAGCGTGGATTCGTAATCGCCCTGATACACACTGCGCTGCCCGGCCAGTACCGCCTGAACAGCGGCCAGCATCTTTTTGTCATTCACCGAGAGCAGACTCAGCCCGAGTACCTGCTCGCGGCGCAGGCTCAGGTGCAGCAGCAGGCTGTCATTGCAGTCGGTTACCACGCCTGCCGCGTCGAAATGCAGCGCGCCAACCGCCATATGGCTGAATATTTGCCGATATTTGGCTTCGCTTTGCTGCAAGACGCCCAGCATCGGATGCTGGAGGGCGTCTTCCAGCAATGGCCTTCCATCCGGCAAGGGCGATGCCAGATGCTCCAGAACCACGCCCTTCGCCTTGATATCCGCAGGTGCATTTATCACGTCTTGACGACATGGGCTCAGCTCGCGGGCGGCGTGAGGGGCATCAGCATCCCAGACCGCGGAATCGTTTTCTATCGTCGACATGGCATTGGAGAAAGAGGAAGGATACAAACAGGAATAATCTTGGCCTTGCCATGCAATATTCCCGCAGCCCGAATTCACGGATTAAATACCAATGTATTGATATTAATTAATATCATACCAGAACATCATTCCCCCCCTTGACCCCAAGCTGTTGCTTTCAAGGCTGTGCAAATAGCTTGCGTGCTTCTGCCACCCCGCCAAGATTGCGTACCTCGGTATAACCGAGTGCCCGTAGCTGCTGCTCGGCCTCTGCCGAACGCCGTCCGCTACGACAGTACAGCGCAATCGGTGCATTCTTGTCCGGCGCGCTCTGGGCGATGGTGCGGGCAATACTGTCCAGCGGCAGGTTAAGCGCGCCCTGCACATGCTCTTCGGCAAACTCAGCCGGAGTACGTACATCAATCAGCAAGGGTGAGGCCGATACCAAGGTCGTCGCGAGCAGCAAACAGAGCGCCGCAAAGAAAGAGGATAGGTGTTTCATGACAGGCTCTCATCAGTAAAGCCGGTAATTATGCAACAACATGTTGCGGATGGCATACTCTGTATATCAAAGCGCAATAGACGCCAGGCCATCGACGCGATGGCAGACAGACGGAATCCCCCTGCAAGCAAGGAAACCGAGGAGAGATATGTCACAAGCGACCCCAGCAAGCGAACTGCTCGCACAGCAGGCCGGCTGGCTGAACGAACACCAGGTGCGCGATGTAGAAATGTGCTTCGCCGATATTAGCGGCTTTGCCCGCGGCAAGACGCTGCCTGCCGCCGCCTTTATCCGCGGCCAAGAGCTGCGCATTGCGCGCGCGGTGCCCATCCAGAGCTGTACCGGTGATTTTCCCGACTACCGCTTTTATGGAGAGCAGGACCCCGATGTCGCGCTCGTGCCCGATCTGAATACGATGCGTCTGGTACCGTGGGCGCGCACACCACGCGCACTCGTTATTTGCGACTGTATCGATCTGGACGGCACCCTGACACCGCTGGCGCCACGCTCTGTACTGAAAAAGGTGCTGGCCCGTTACGATGCACTGGGTTTGACGCCTATCGTGGCGCCCGAACTGGAGTTTTACATCTTCGCCGCCAACCCGAATGCGGACGCGCCGTTCCAGTCACCGCAACTGCGTAGCGGGCGGCGCGAAACCGGCTTCGATTCATTCAGCTTTTCCACGCTCAACGATCTGGAAGCCTTTTTCGACGATGTCTACCGCGCCTGCGACACGCTGGGCATCAAAACCGATACCTGGGTGCACGAAATGGGCCCCAGCCAGTTCGAGATCAATCTCCAGCATGGTCCGGCCCTGCAATTGGCCGACCAGACCTTTTTGTTCAAGACGGCGCTCAAGGAAATCGGCAACCAGCACGGGCTCAATGTGGTGTGCATGGCCAAACCGCTGGCCGGCCAGCCGGGCAGCTCGATGCATATCCACCAAAGCTTGGTCGACCAGGCCGGCAATAACGCCTTCAGCCAGAAAAACGGCAGCGAGAGCGCGCGTTTCTTCCACTACCTTGCCGGCATGCAGCGCTATCTGCCGCATTTGATGCCGCTCTTTTGCCCTAGCCCCAACTCCTACCGTCGCTTCGTCAAGGGTCTGGCTGCGCCGGTCAACCTGAGCTGGGGCATCGACAACCGCTCGGTCGGCTTGCGCGTACCGCGCAGTGGCCCACAGGCGCGACGGGTGGAAAACCGCCTGCCCGGCTGTGATGCCAACCCCTATCTCACACTGGCCGCCAGTCTGGGCGCTGGGCTATTAGGGATAGAACAGGAGCTGGTACCCGATGAAGCCGTCACTGGTAATGTTTTCCTCGGCGAAGACAAGGCTAGTCTGCCGCGCACATTGGACGCGGCGCTGGCGCTGATGGAAGCACATAAAACGGCAGAAGCACTGTTCGGCGGCGAATTTGCCCGTGCCTATGTCGCGGTCAAGGAGCTGGAGCTGAGCAGTTTTCATGGCGAGATTACGCCATGGGAGCGGCGTTACCTCGCTACGCTGGCCTGATTATGCAATTCAGAAACCAATTGCTATTGAAATAGCCCGGTAAACGCAGGACGATGGCGCTTTGCTTTTCACGCCAAGCCAAACGCCATGTCCCGCTTACCCTGCTCCGCTGGCCTCATGCTGGCTACCGCCCTGCTCTGGGCGGTGCCGGCATGGGCCGCCCGCTCGACTCCCTCGCTTGAACTATTGACCCTGAGCGCGCCGTTCAAGGTTGCCCAATGCCTGGAAAGCGGCATCAAGGGGTGGAAAATACCGCTGGATTACATAGACAGTACGCAAGAAACGGCCGAGCGTTATAGCCTGCGTCTGACCAACCCGGCCACCGGCCGTTCAGGCTTCGAAGTGGTGATGGAGCCGGGGCTGGTGCGCCTGTTCGAACGCGGTCCCAAACTGTCGCGGCAATGGATCCGGCTGATCCGGCGCTGCGCGGTAAACTAAAAAACTTAGGCATAGGCTTTATGGGCGAACGTAAGTCGGTGTCAGACTGGCACTGCCCAGGCTGTTCGCATTCACCATAAAGCCGACCAGGGCCGGCATTGCACCGGCATCCAGATCCAGCTTGTCGACCTTCAGCGCATGCACCTTAAACACATAGCGGTGTGGTTTGCTGCCTTGTGGTGGACAGGCGCCACCAAAGCCGGGTTTGCCAAAGTCCGTCAGGCTCTGCACCGTGCCCGTTGGTAGTTGCCCGCCTGCATTACCCGCACCAGCGGCCAAGCCCTTGGCCGATGCCGGGATATTGAATGCGACCCAATGCCACCATCCGCTGCCGGTTGGCGCATCCGGGTCATAGACGGTCACGGCATAGCTCTTGGTACCGGCCGGTGCATTATTCCAGGCCAGTGCCGGCGAGATATTGGCGCCGTTGCAGCCGAAGCTGTTGAACTCTTGCTGCGTGTCCATCGGTACACCATCGCGGATATCGGGGCTGGAGAGTTCAAAAGCCACGGCCGGCAGGCTGAAGGCGAGGGCAAGCAGGGCGAGTGAGGAAGTGCGCATGGTAGTCTCCGGTGAGTGGCCAATCAGTCACCAGAGTGTGCACCGCCTTGCCATAGGCGGCGCGCCCGATACGCTCAATCTCTCGCCCAAAACGCTCAGGCGGCCTGCCTCAGTGCGCGGGGCGCGACACCGAAACGCTGGCGAAAGGCGGCGGAAAAACGTGAGGGCGAGCTGTAACCACAGGCATGCGCCACCTGCAGCAGCGGTAACGCACTGCTGCTGACCAGCCCCAAGGCCCGCTCCATGCGCACATCCGCCAGCAAGGCACTGAACGAGGAGTCCTCCTGCGACAAGCGCCGGCGCAGGGTCGCGGCCGACATCGCCAGTCGCCCGGCCATCTCGTCGACGCTCCATCCGTGCGCCGGATCGAAAGCCAGCAAGGCCAGTACCTGATCGCGCACCGTGCCATGCGCCACGCTAAACAGCGCACTCCCCCTGCCATCGGCCGCCAGCGCCAGCATCAGCCCCTGCCATGCATGCTCCATCCGCACCGCATGCAGGGGCATCCCGTCCGGCACGGACAGCGCATGAAAACGCGAAAAAGCCTCAGTCGCGGCAACCGAGGGCCGGAACACCGGCGTACTTTGCGGGAGCCGTGCGGGCAATGCAGTGCCGTAGTGCGCCAGCCAGCGTGCCAGCCAGTCGCGCGGAATGCTATGGCACCACGCCCGGTAATGACGGGTATGCGGGTCGGGCCGGTTCTGCATCTCGACTTCCTGCGCCCCGGGCAGCACCAGCCATTGCCCGGCCTGGCACACCCACTCGCCCGTGGCGGAGCCTACCCGCTTCTCGCCCTCGACCACGCAGATCAGCATCGGCGACAGCACCGGCACCCGAGCCAGACGCTGCTGCTGCCAGCTATAAAAACCGAGCACCGGATTGAGCCTATGTAGCGACACGTGGCCTCCATCATGAAAAAAAGCTCCATGGCCAGATAACCATGGAGCCTGATTTTACCCCCGCGCGCAACCGCGTTTACAGCCCGCCGTAGGAATGCAGACCGGACAAGAACATATTCACACCGATAAAGGCGAAGGTGGTGATAAACAGGCCGACCACCGCCCACCATGCCAGCGGTGCGCCGCGCCAGCCTTTAACCAGACGCATATGCAGCCAGGCGGCGTAGTTCAGCCAGACGATCAGCGCCCAGGTCTCTTTCGGGTCCCAGCTCCAGTAGCCGCCCCAGGCATCGGCAGCCCACATCGCCCCCAGTACGGTCGCGATGGTGAAGAACAGGAAGCCGACCGCGATCACCTTGTACATCACCTCATCCATCACCTCCATCGGCGGCAGCTTGCCCGCCAGCCAGCCGCGCATTGCCATCAGTTCGGCAGCACCCAGCATGGCGGCAATGGCAAACGCGCCATAGCCGACAAAGTTGGCCGGCACATGGATTTTCATCCACCACGACTGCAGGGCCGGGATCAGTGGCTGGATTTCATGCGCCTGCCGGTCGAAGGCATACCAGACGATAAAGACCACGGCCGCGCTGATAATCAGCAGCACAAAAGCGCCCATCTGGCGGGCGGCAAATTTTGCCTCGTAATAGAGGTACATCAGTGCAGTAACCAGGCAGAACAGCACGAACACTTCATACAGATTGGATACCGGGATATGGCCGACATCCGCACCGATCAGATAGCTCTCGTACCAGCGGGTCCCCAGACCGGCCAGTCCCATCACGCAAGCAGCCCAGGTCAGGCCGCTGCCCATTCTTTGCAGCGTGGCCGAGCGCGTCAGCAGACCCGCCCAGTACACGCCGGTGGCCAGAACGAATAGCGTGCACATCCACATAATGGACGACTGGCTGGACAGTATGTATTTCAACAGAAAAGCACTCTGCGCGCGCGCCAGATCATGCTCGTATACTTGTATCGCCAGTAGCGAAGTCACCCCGGATAGCGGAAAGTACCAGCGCCACGGCTTCCAGAACCAGCCCAGCGCGACCAGACTCAAGGCCGAACCGGCCAGAATGGCCTCCTCGTACACGTCCATGAAATGGTCGTACTGGTAAAAAGCACCGGCACAGACGACCAGCACGAACAGGGCGTAAGCCCAGTCGCGCAAGTCCAGACTGCGCCAGAAGCCAGGCTGTGCGGCAAGACGGTAAGTGGAACTCATGGTTGCTCCCGGATTAGCGTTTCAAGTGCGTCGCGCTCGCGATCGAAATCCCGATCGAGGTCGCGGTTGTGGCGATTGGATGTCATGGCAAGGCGCAAGCGGCCCGGGCGGAATACCAGCCATACCCGGATTTCACGCACATAGAACATCAGGATGATGCCGATCACCAGCAGCAAAGAGCCCAGATACACCAGATTCTTGCCCGGCGAGCGCGTCAGCTGCAGGCCGGATGCCTGTACCTGATCAAAGCCGACCAGTTGCAGATAGACCGGCGCACCATAGTCATGCAGCGCCGAGCTGGCGACCAGACTATCGAGCAAGAAGCGATAGCTGTTCTGCTCCGCAGCTAGCGGCGCCACACCGGCGCGGCTATCCGCTACGGCCATCAAGTCGCCGACCGTGCCCTGCAGTATCTTCACATAGGTTTGTGCCACTGCCTGACGCTTGTCCTGCGGCACGCGCTCATCGAGGAAGTTTTCAAGCGCAGGGAAGCCACCCTCGGAAAAGCGTGCCAAGACCCACTTCACACTGCTCTCAAACTGGGCGCGCATCTCAGGGCTGATGGCTCCGCCCTGCATGGCCTTGTCTGCCGTACGGCGCGCCACCTCGTCATACAAGGCCGGCGTGGCAAACGCGGCATTCAGCCGCATAAAGCGCTTGATTGACAGCTCGTCATCCAGCGGCAGACGCAGATACTGGAAGGGCTCGGATACCTGACGGCGCACACCCGAGATCTGGTAGCTGGCGCCCTCCTGCATAATGGGCGCCATATACTGATGGTATTCGTGCGCCTGCCCCTGACCATCGCGCAGCTTATAGGTGATGGCTGGACCGACATTCTGCAGCGCCTTCTCGTGCTTCACCGAGCGCGCATCGTTCATGCGCTGTGCCAGCGTTTTGTCGCCATCCATGCCGGTTTTGGCCATGTTCTCGACGTTGTAAACCTTGAGGTCGCCAAACTCCAGCGTGTACGCCTGCCCGTTGGCGCGTAAAGGCTGCGCCGCCTGCGACACCCCCTTGATTGCAACCGGTGCCAGTTGCGGCTGCGCCAGATTCCACGCATCCAGCTCCAGCGGCGAGCCGCCATCACCAAAGCTCGCCTGATAGATGGCGACGCCATCGACCACCAGCGGATGGTTGACCTTGACCGTGGCCTTGGTTTCCTTGCCGGTGGCCTTGTCGGTCACCACAATATCGCTGGCAAACAGCTTGGGCATGCCGTTGCTGTAATAGTCGACATGAAACTGCTTGAGCGTCACGGCAAACGGCAGCTCCTGTACCAGATAACCTTTACCTGCGTTCAGGAAGACCACGTCGGCACTGCGGTTCTCCGCGATGGTGACATTACCGCGATAAGACAGGTTGCCGGCAGAGAGACGACTTTGCGCCGGAATCTGGCTTTGCGGCACATTGCGCGTTTCCGGCACCACTCGCCCGCTCATCTCGCCCAGCTTGAGCGGCAGGTTGCCATCCATCAGGCCGCCGATGCAGATCACCACCATGGCGATATGGGCAAAGAAATAGCCCAGTTTGTTGGCAGCGCCCTTCTTGGCCGCCAATACGCGGCTGCCATCCTCGCGCTGGTGCTCCTTGACGCTGAAACCCTGCGCCTGCAGGCGTTCGCGTACCGCCTCGGGCTCCACCTCGCCATCGAGCTCGACACTGTGCGACATCAGGCTTAACGAGGTATCGGAGGCTTTTTCCCGATACGCCTTCATTTCCTTAAGGAAGCCCGGCCCGTTTCGTACGATACACAGCGAGGTCGACAGCACCAGAAAGGCCAGAATGGTCAGGAACCAGCCCGAGTGGTAGACATCGTACAACCCCAGCTTTTCAAACAGCAAAAACCAGAACTGGCCGAACTCAAAGGCATAGTTGGTATAAGGTTCGTTCTGCTTGAGTACCGTTCCTATGATCGAGGCGATGGCCAGGATGGTGAGCAGGCCGATGGCAAAGCGCATCGAACTGACAAGCTCATAAATTCGGTATAACCACTGCGAATTGCGATTTTTTATTTTCATATCGGCATAAAACAAAAAGAGGGGCCCGAAACGGGCACCCTCCCTATGAGTGTTGGCTCAGGCAAAAGTTGCGCTTAACGCAGACCAGAAATATATTCAGCGACCGCTTTCATCTCGGCATCACTCATACGTGCCGCAATATCCGTCATGATGACGTTATTGCGAACCGTGGCGCCCTTATAATCCTGCAGCTGCTTGACGATATAACTCGCATGCTGGCTGCCCAGACGCGGATACTTTTCCGGCAGGCCGGCACCGGCAGGGCCATGGCAGGACATACAGGCCGGCAACTTGGTCGCGGCATTACCGGTGCGGTAAAGCTGCTTGCCCAATTCCAGCTGGGTCTTATCCGAGGCGTCGCGCGGCTTGACCTTTTGCTGGCTAAAGTAGGCGGCTACGTTCACCATGTCCTGTTCAGACAGGGTCGAGGCCATACCCAGCATGGTCGGGTTCTGGCGCTTGCCCGCCTTGAAGGCGACGAGCTGGGCATGCAGATACTGCTGGCTCTGCCCGGCCAACGTCGGGTTGATCGCGGCAACACTATTGCCATCCACACCGTGGCAAGCAGCACAAACCTGCTCGACGATAACTTTGGCCTTGGCCGGATCCGCCTGCAGCGTCGGTGCTGCGGCCAGGGAACCACCGGCCAGCAAAGCAGCCGATAGCGCCAACAGCATCTTACGTTTCATGGTCGCTCCTTAGGGAGAATGCGTGAATATCGATAAAAGAGGCATTTTCAAACGTGCTATTCTATAACAACTGACTTGTCCATTACTACTATGCCTATCTTCCAAAACGCCAGTTTTTATACCACTGTCAACCATCTGAAGGACTTGCCGCCCACGCGCGCCGAGGTGGCTTTTGTCGGGCGGTCGAACGCGGGCAAGTCCAGTGCCATCAATACACTGACCAACCGGACCCGCCTGGCCTATGTCTCCAAGACCCCCGGCCGCACCCAGCACATCAACTTTTTCGATCTGGGCAGCGAGCGCTATCTGGTCGATTTGCCGGGTTACGGTTTTGCCCAGGTACCGGAAGCGGTACGCGCACACTGGGTGCAATTGCTCGGCCGCTACCTGCAAACACGCGAAAGTCTGGTTGGCCTGATCCAGATCATGGATATTCGCCATCCGCTGAAAGAGCTGGACTGGAAGATGCTGCACTTCTTTATCGAGACCAACCGTCCGGTGCATATCATGCTGTCCAAAGCCGACAAGCTGTCGCGTCAGGAACAGGCCAAGGCGCTCAAAGAGGTCAAGGAAAAGCTGTCGGCCTACCCGCAGATCAGCATCCAGCTGTTTTCCAGCCTGAAAAAATCCGGTTGCGAGACAGTAGAGCAGATTGTGGAGAAGTGGTTTGCCCAGGTGGATCAGGACATGGATGGCACGGAAGGCGAAGTCCCGAGCCAGGAGTGAAAACAGGCCGGTCACGCCGGCCTGTCGGAAAGATCAGGCCCCGGAAGCTATCCGGGGCTTTCTTCATCTAGCACGTGCGAATATCAGAAGTTGTACTTCACCGAGTAGATCATGGCGTTCTGCTGGGCTGCGGAACCCAGTTTGTCATCGGCGTAGCGGTACTGTACGCCGGTGGTCAGCGCCTTGTTCACATTCCACCACAATGCCACTGCACCATTCTGGCCGGTTTTCTTGCCACCCTCCGGAATAAAACGCTCTTTGCGGGCAAATTCGGTTTCATGCCACTGCGTGGCCATAAACGACTGGCCGAAGGCGGTAAAGCTGTAGCCCGCCACATAGCCGGCCATCCAGCCGTTGAAGTGCGCACCGACGCCAGACTTCAGCTCCTGATGCGCGCCGATGAAAGGCTTGATCCAGAAATTACCATTGCTCCAGCTGGTGCCCAGACCCAGTACGCGGTTCTGGTCGAAGAAATTGTGGTGGTCACGCGCATCGTACAGATGGGTATACAGCTGTACCGGCATGCCGGACACTTCGCCCAGATTGAAACGGGCTACCGCCTTGGCGGCATAACGGCGCTGATCACGACTATCGGTCTCGGTCGAGCCCATGCCCGGATTCTCGATATCAAAGAAACCGTAAGCTTCACCCCAGCTGCCGCCAAAGCCACCTTCCAGCTCCAAGTAGGCAAAATCTTTTTTGCCATTTTGGGTACGAGCCTCGGTGCCATTGGACCAGTCCAGCCAGTTGACACTGACGTTCTTGAACGACCAGTCGTTGGAAGCGAGAGCGGCCGGTGCAGCCAGTGCGCAGCCAAGCGCGATAAGCGAGCGAATAGACATTGAAAATCCTGAGAGCGAGAAATAAAACATGCCGGTTTGAAGGCATGAGGCGCGCAGAATAATGGCAGATTCGAAAACTGCCAAATTATTGCAATTTGGCAGTAAATAACAGCAATTAAACCCTTATGGCATCAATTTACGGCCAGCCATAACGCGCCAGATCAATACGCCCGCTCTCCTCGAACACGATACCCTCATGTTCAAGCAGCAATCGCTGCCAGTCGGCAGCCTCGGTACCGGCGCGTGCGATACGCCCACCGGCCGCTACCACCCTTTGCCACGGCACCCCTTCTGCATTAGCCAGCAACTTGCCCACATGGCGGGCATGGCGCGGGAAACCGGCCAGCTCTGCCACACGGCCATAGCTAGAGACCCGACCTGCGGGGATGGCATGCACGACACCCAATACCCGCCTCTCGAATTCTGGCGACATCAGCCGAAGCGCGGGTCAGCCACAAAAGGGTTATGGCGTTTTTCCTCGCCCAGCGTAGTCAGCGGACCATGTCCGGGCAACACCACAGTGTCGTCAGGCAGCTTGAACAGCTTGTCGCGAATCGCGGAGATCAATTGCTGGTGATTACCCATTGGGAAATCGGTCCGGCCGATAGAGCCGGCAAACAACACATCGCCAGCGATCAGCAGGCCGGCATCGGCGCTATAAAACACCACATGGCCCGGGGTGTGGCCCGGACAGTGAATGACATCCAGTATTTCATTACCCACGCTGACCGTATCGCCCTCGGCCAGCCAGCGTTCAGGCGTCAGTGGCGCGCTGGCTGCAAAACCGAACATTTTGCCCTGTTGCGGCAGCTGATCCAGCCAGAACGACTCGGCCTGATGCGGGCCTTCAATCTGGACACCCGTTTCTACAGCCAGCTCGGCCGCAGCACCGGCATGGTCGATATGGCCATGTGTCAGCAACAATTTATCCAGCGTCAGGCCATGTGCGGCAATGCGCGCGCGGATGCGCGGCAGATCGCCACCCGCATCGACCACGGCCGCACGCAAAGTCACATCACACCACAACAGGGTGGCATTTTGCTCGAACGGGGTCACGGGAATTACTTCGAATTGCAGCGCCATGCTCGGGTACCGGTTCAGTCAGAATCTGCTGATTCTGGCACGCCAGCGTCGGGAGGTGAAGCGCATTGCAGCACCCCATGCTTCTGGACAAAGGCGCGCTTGGTCATGGTACTCATAGACTTGAGCGCATGTTCGGCGCGCAAGGCGGCCGGCTTATCGGCAAACACCATACTCAACACCACCCGCTCGGGAGGATGCATGCGGGTATAGCGTGCGCCTTTGCCCGCCTGATGCGCAGCAAAACGCTGCGCCACATTGCGGCTGATCCCGGTATACAAGCTGCCACCCCGGCATTCGAGCACATAGAGAAACCAACACATGGCAAGCCTCCTGCCCTGACTGGAAAAGGCCAGATAGTGCGGGAAAGCGGCAGCCGCCGCTATGCGTATTCAAACAGGAAACAACACGTGCTTCATTCTGCAAACTCGACCCGGTTGCGTCCACGATGCTTGGCCCGATACATCGCCTCATCCGCCCGCGAAATCAGGTACTGGAAATCGGGATGGCCGTCATAGCCTGCAGTCCCGATGCTGACCGTCACCTGAGTCTGCTTGCCGTTACCGACCATGAATGAAGTGGATGCAAATGCCTGCCTTAGTGCTTCCGCAATCGCAGCCTGCTGCTTGGCATTTGCCTCGACCACTACGACCAGAATTTCTTCGCCGCCATAGCGGAACACGAAGTCTCCGGAACGTACGCTATTACCAATCAGCTGGGCAGCCTGCTGCAGTACCTGATCGCCGCCCTCATGCCCATAGCAGTCATTGATGTTTTTGAAGTGGTCGATATCAATCAGCAACACACCAAATTCGTTGCCTGATTTCTGGTGCAGGGCGATCTCGCGACCGAGCACGGCAGGCAGAAAACGACGATTAAGCAGGCGTGTGAGTACATCACGACCATTCTCGACCTCGCCAAAACGATCGAACATGGCCGAAAGCAAGTAACGGATCTCGTCAATCTCGCCCTGCAGTTCGCGTGACAACTGGCGCTGATGCTCGAGTGCTCCGGCCTGATATTTGCTCAATTGCGGCAGCAATGTGTCATCCAGGCGCTCAATCAGGACAGCGATGTCCTCCAACTCTGGCGCGCCCTCAAACATCACCCTGGCCTTGTGATTGATCCACATGCCGAATTCGGAGCGCCGAATACATGGCAGATGATAATCGCCGTGGCTCAGGTGCAGCATAAACAAGACCTGCTGCCCCCATTCGAGCAGGGCAGCACGCTGGCGCTCCCGCTCAAGCGAGATATTCTGCCCAAGCGCATGATGGCGATAGGCTTCCTCGGATCGGGCATGACGGGCAGCACTCTTGCTGTACGCGGTATTCATCAGCTCCATCGCGAGGTCGATCAGTTCGGCGATAAAATGCTGGGCCAGGATCAGGGCGTCACGATCGATATCCTCTTTTCCAATCAGGGTGCCCAGATTCTTGCGCAACAGACGCGCGCCACGCGTCATCAGTTGTGGAGGCAAATGAATGCGTGCGTGCACCTCGCCTACATGGCGCTGGTGAGCGATCGCCGCCTGTACCGAGCGTTCATCCTCGCTGCGGAATAATTCAACCAGCCACAACTGCATCGAATGCCGGAGCCGGGTACTGACCATCTCGTGATCGAGAAAACGCTGCGCCATCGGATCGGCCATCATGTGCTTATAGAAAGCATCGGCCAGCGCCTCGCCATTTTTCTCCACGCAATGAAAGATGCGATCCCGCAACACCCGCGGGATATCCGCGTATAAGCGCACCCACTCCTTGGCAGCATAGCCGTTCTCATTCATAGCTTCGGTATTGTCAGTAGTGGCGCGCATGGCAGGTGATTGAGATGTATTAAAGGCCTGCATTATACCTTTGACATTACACTGATGCCTGATCAACCTGCATTGATCAACGCTATCGTGGTCGCACAAAGAAAGCTGTTCTGACAGCTTTGCAGGGCATATCAGCTCGTAGCCAGACAAGAGCATCAATGTGCAGAATTAAAGATGAAATATCGGTTTTTCAGATACCAGATCCATCAGCAAACAGATTTTCCCATGCCCAAGTTCGTGCTATTGCGGCCTTCCCTATTCCACAAAAAGCTCACTACCACGACAGCTACAACATGCCGGCCAAGCCTGTGACTAACTTTGTGGATAAGCAGGGCATGGACTGTGCAAAACAGACGGATACAACAGGAGTGCATGGCGGCCGCCCAGATAAGCAAGCGCATGAAAACAAAACGAAAATTTTGTTTTGTTTTGATAGATAATTATCTGTAATTGCGAACAAAAAAACCTATTGCATAAGTTTAAGCTACCGATAAGTCCATAAGACTTATCATCCTGCTTTCATTTACAAGTCACGCCCCGCCTTTAATGGCACTTTTACCCAGCCGTTCCGCCACTCAAGCTGCATGTGGTATACATGTGGATATCTTGGTCAAGGCGCTGCGAGCCGGGGTACAAACTGGCCATTACCGGATCGGCGGCGCCCTCCCGCCAAGATCATAACGGCATCGATTTTTACGGCTCGCCATAGCCGCCGATCATCCATGCGCGACCCTAATCATGCACTTGAACGCACACACGACGCTCAGGCCGCGTAAAATCAATAACAGTCCATCGTCCGAGCCGCATCATGCCATCCAGACAGCACCCCCGCTTCGAAGAGCTTTTTGCCGCAGGTCAGGCACGCCGCCAGCTCTGCTCCCGTACCAGCCAGGCGCTATGCTCGCTCGCCAGCGAGCGCGACCCGGTAGCACTCGTCGAAGCCACGAGCGCCGGGCGCGTACCGGCGCTCGTGCCGCTACGCTATGCCCGCATGGCCGCATCGCCCTTTTCCTTTTTCCGCGGTCTTGCACTGGTGCAGGCCGCCGATCTGGCCAGCCAGGGGCACTCGGGCATAGATGTACAGGCCTGTGGCGATGCGCATCTGATGAACTACGGCTTTTTCGCTTCGCCCGAACGCAATCTGCTGTTTGATATCTGCGACTTCGATGAAACCCATCAAGGGCCATGGGAGTGGGATCTCAAACGATTGACCGTCAGCCTGGTACTGGCCGCCCGCACCATGGGCATCAGCGATCTGACTGCACGTGGCATCGTCGAGGCGGCCAGCGGCACTTACCGCCGGCGCATGCATGACTATTCGCGCATGAGCCAGATGGATGTCTGGTATAGCAAGGTCTCGCACGAGCTGCTCTATAACAGCGCGCCTTCCGACCATTTGCGCCGCCATCTGGAAAAGATAGGCGAACGGGCGCGCAACCGTACCCATTTGCGCCTGCTGCCCAAGATCACAGCCGATGATGGCGTGACACTGCGGCTCAAGGATACGCCGCCCACGCTATTTCATATGCACGAGGCGGATACGCTGCTGCCGGATGGGGACCAATGGCTGGCAGCGCCGGACAGCCTGACCATGGTTGCGCCGATGATGGAAAAGTACCTGAGCACGCTGAAGGAAGATCGCGCCCAGTTGGTCAAGCGTTTCCGCATTGTCGATATGGCATTCAAGGTGGTGGGCGTCGGCAGCGTCGGCACCCGCTGCATGGTGATTCTGCTACAGGACGATTACGACCAGCCGCTGTTCCTGCAGTTGAAAGAAGCGCGGCCATCGGTACTGGAACGCTTTACCCAGCCGTGCGTGCATGGCCATCAGGGCAAGCGTGTGGTGTTTGGCCAGCGCACAATGCAGGCGGCAAGCGATTTGTTTCTGGGCTGGACAACCGGCCCCGCCGGGCGCGATTTTTATGTGCGCCAGCTGCGCGACATGAAAGCCTCGGTCCAGCTGGAGACCTTCGATGCCGAAACGCTCAGAGCCTATGCCCAGGCTTGCGCCTGGACGCTGGCACGTGCCCATGCCAAATCCAGCGGGCAGGCAGCAATGATTGCCGGATATATGGGGAATTCGGGGAAATTTGCCGACTCGATGGCGCAGTATTCGATGCTGTACGCCGATCAGGTCGAATCGGATTACGACGCGTTTCGCCGCGCCATCGACAATGGCCGCCTGCCGGTTGACCCTTCGGTCGATATCGGCCCGTTCGGCAGCAAACCGCCACGCAGCTAGGGCAGAAGCATCCTACTTCGACTGTGCAAAACGCCGGGCCACGCATTGGCGTTGCTCGGCGCCAAACAGGCCGGCACAGGCGGCCTCGGCTTCGGCCAAACGCTGGCAGCGCGCAACATCCTTGGCCTGCGCACAATCGGCCAGTGGCAATTGCTGCTGCACACATAAGCGCCGCGCCGCGCCAGACAAGGTATTGCATGCACTTTGTGCCGTGCGTAGTGCTTCGCAACGCGCGACATCACGCTGACGGCGGCAGCTGGTCTCCGGCGTAAAATCCTCCAGACAGGCCTTCATCTGTGCCGGAGCCACATCCTGACACGTTGCCTGCCCGGCTCTCAGCACCTCGCAACGCTTGGGCACCTGGCTCTGGCTGCAATCTGCCACGCCTGCCATCAATGGCGCAGACAGCAACAGAACCAAGATCAGCCAGATGCGGTGCATCGCATTCCCTTTGAGTGAAACTCATGGCATTCGCCATCAATCGTCGTCAGCCCCACGCTGAAACTGCCGGCGCTGCTCACGCCAGAATTCTTGTTGCGAACCCTTCTGCCACTTTTCCCGCTTTTCCATACCCTGACGCCGGTCGTCCTGCCGCTCTTTGCGCTGCTCCTTGCGCGCCTGGCGCAATTGATTGGCTTCCTGCGGGCTGATATCGCCGTTTTTCAGCGCCTGACGCAAGCGTAGTTCACGCAAGCGGTGCGAGCCCTGTATCTCGGCCCCTTTGTCCTTGTGCCGGGGGGGGCCTGCATAGGCCGGCAGGGTAAAACAGCAGGCCAGCAGCAGGATAAGGATGGATTTCATGAATGAATTCTAGCGTCCGGCACGGCATGGTGTCACCGCCCGAGCATACATCTTACGGTTTAACCACGACAGCCGGATGATATTTGTTCTGCATCGCAGTGCGCATCGTCTGCAATTCGGCGCGTTCAGCCTCATCCACCACGCCATCTGCACGCGCTGCCTGCATCTTGCTGCGCATGGCTGCCCTGTCCTGCTGCCAGGCTTGCTGCTGGGCCGGTGTCAGGCCGGCCGGCATGCCCATGCGTGCCTTGCCACCCTTGCCTTTACCGGCGCACCAGTTGGCCGGCATTTCACTGCGCGCAGAACCGCGCTCGGCATTGGCCGCCAGCGCCGCAGCCTTGTCCTTGAACTGTTGGCGCATCTGGCCAAGTTCGGTACGTGCCGCTTCGCTCAATGGCTGGCCTGCTTGCTTCAAAGCCTGGTGACGTGCCCGCATGGCGGCGCGGTCGGCTTGCAGGATTTTGAGCTCGGCATCCGTCAAGGCACCAGACAGAATGTCTGCACGCAGAGCACTATTCTTGCAGCCCTCTTTCGGCTTGGCGGCCTGGCTGGTTTCAACGGCAAAGGCACTGCCGGCCAGCAGACTCAGCACTAGCAGGCTGACGGAAAAGGTTTTTTTCATGAAAATTCACTCCGCTTCGGTATCGAGACTTGCAGTGTAAGGCGCGGGTATTGCGCAAATGTGCCCGAGTCCGCCACGAATGTTAAGGAGTGTGAAGAAGCGCCCCCTGCTTAACACTTGTACACGCCATGGCTGACCGCCGCGGGTGAACGCGTTAAGCTTGAGCCATGGAAAACGCCAAGATTCTGGTCGTCGATGACGATGCCAAACTACGCGACTTGCTGTCGCGCTTTCTGACCCAGCAAGGCTTTAGCGCCGATACCCTGCCGGATGCGCGCGAGCTTGAACGCAAACTGGCACGCAACCGTCCCGACCTGATTGTGCTCGACGTAATGATGCCCGGCGATGACGGGCTGGCCGTCGTGCGCCGCCTGCGTGCAGCGGGTGAAAATATTCCGGTCATCATGCTGACCGCGCGCGGTGAAGACATAGACCGCATTCTGGGGCTGGAAATGGGTGCCGATGATTATCTAGCCAAACCATTCAACCCGCGCGAGCTGACCGCCCGTATCCAGTCGGTGCTGCGCCGCCACCATGCGACACCGGCACTCAGTGCCAGCCATACAGCCGAAGAAAAACTCGCTTTCGGCGAATTCGTCCTGAATCTGGGGCAGCGCGAACTGTTATGCGACGGCCAGGCGATCAGCCTTACCAGCGCCGAATACGCCGTCCTTGCTGTGCTGGCACGCCACCCGCGTCGGCCGCTGACACGCGAGCAACTCATGGAAATGGCTCTGGGCAAGGGAAATGGCGAATCGCTGGACCGCAGCATCGATGTCCATATTTCGCGCCTGAGAAAGGCGCTGGAGCGCCAAGACAGCAAAACGCGCCACATCCAGACGGTGTGGGGTTACGGCTATGTGTTCGTGCCGGACGGCACAAGCGGCGAATGAAGCACCTGTCTTCACTGTCGCTGCGTGCGCGCCTGATTCTGCTGGTGGTCAGCGCCGTGCTGATTACCCAGGGCATCACCTTGTGGCTGGCCTCGGCCGAACGCCACCGCCTGATCAGCGAACAGCTGTACAACGAGGTACTGGATACGCTGGCCAGTGCCGAAGACGCACTGGACGGCAGAACGGCAGCAGAACGCGCTAGCTATCTGCAAAGCACCAACCGGCCGGGCTTTCCGCAACTCCTGCCGGCCAGCGCAGATCAGGGTCTGGACTTCAGGCCCCAAGCCAGTCCCATGACCGAAGCGCTGACCCAACGCCTGTCGGCGACGCTGGGCGAAAAAACCAGTATCCGCATGCGCCGCCACGACGGGCGGCGGGAAATGTGGCTGGCCGTTCATGTACTGGATCAGGCCTACTGGCTGGTGATGCCGCTGGGGCGTTATAGCGAACGGCCACTGGGCTCGCTGTGGCTGGCTTCGCTGCTGGCCTCCTTGCTGGCCACCCTGCTCGCGGTCGGCTTTGCCTGGCAGATCAGCCGGCCCTTGTCGCGACTGTCTGCCGCCGTCCGCGAGCTAGGGCTCGGCCGTACGCCGCTACCGCTGCCGGAGAGCGGGGCGCGCGAGATCCGCGCACTGGCCGAGCATTTCAACCAGATGAGCCACAGTCTGGATGAAACCGCGCGCGAGCGCCGGCTGATGCTGGCCGGCCTGTCACACGATCTCAGGACACCACTGACCCGGCTTAAACTGATGCTGGAAATGCAGGAAGCGGGGGCCGACCAGCGCGATATGCTGGACGATATCGACGAGCTGTCGCGCATTATCAGCCAGTTCTCCGATTTCGCCCGCGCCAGCGAAGCCCGCCCGCTGACCCCGACTGCGCTGAGCGAACTGGTTGATAGCGTGGTCGCCCGCTTTGGCCGCAACGGTATGGAAATCGCACTGGAGATAGAAGAAGGGCTGGAAATCAATGGTGATGCGCTGGCGCTGGAGCGGCTGCTGTCCAATTTGCTGGAAAATGCCCGCCGCTATGGCCTGCCGCCGTTTGCCGTCCGTCTTGCCCGGGATCATCACACGGCACAGCTGACCGTCACCGACCACGGTGCTGGCATCGCCCCCGGACTGCGCGAGGCCGCGCTGGCACCGTTCGAGCGACTGGCCTCGCATCGCGGCACCGATGGCGGCAGCGGGCTGGGGCTGGCCATCGTCACCCGCATTGTCAGCCAGCATCATGGCCGGCTCGATTTTATCGATGAGGCCGATGGCGGCTTCAGCATACGCATCCGGCTGCCGATCGAAGCCGGCGAATAACAAAACGCCGGCTTAGCACCGGCGTTTTTCCCTGAATGAGCTCAGGCTTTTTTCTTGCAGGTATTAATCCCGAATATCGCATACGGCGGGCACCAGCCCATCAAGCCTGTCGCGACCGGCACCAGACCCAGAAAAGCCCATGGGCTGGCCGGGCCGACGAAGGCGAGGCTGGTAATCGCCAGACCGGCAACCACGCGGATCACGCGTTCGGTACCACCAATATTCTTTTGCATCTTGTTCTCCTTGCTGCAGGTTTGCCCACTCATTATATTGTTCAATATATTTAATTTCAATATATTGAACGCAAAAGCGGCATATGAACCCAAGACGCAAAAAAGCCGCCCGCAGGCGGCCCATCCGTCAGCTTGCGCTTAGTCCGACAGCGCGGCCAGCAATTCGGCCTGATGTTCGGCCAGCAGGCCATTGGTCAGGTCGGTCAGATCGCCATCCATAATCTGATCCAGCTTGTACAGCGTCAGATTGATGCGGTGATCGGTGATACGGCCCTGTGGATAGTTGTAGGTACGGATGCGCTCGGAACGGTCGCCGGAGCCGACCAGACTCTTGCGCTCGGCCGCTTCTTTTTGCTGCTGCTCGCGCAACTGGATATCGTAAATGCGCGCCGCCAGCACCTGCATGGCGGAGGCCTTGTTGGCATGCTGCGAGCGCCCATCCTGGCACTCGGCCACGATGCCGGTAGGCAAGTGGGTGATACGCACCGCCGAGTCGGTCTTGTTGATGTGCTGGCCGCCGGCACCGGAGGCACGGTAGGTATCGATGCGCAGATCGGCCGGGTTGAGCACCACCTCGGCAATCTCGTCCGCCTCCGGCATCACCGCCACGGTACAGGCCGAAGTATGAATACGGCCTTGCGTCTCGGTTGCCGGCACGCGCTGCACGCGATGGGCTCCGGACTCGAACTTCAGGCGCGAAAACGCGCCCTGGCCGATCAGGCGCACAATCACCTCGCGGTAGCCGCCAAGGTCAGACTCGGACGCCGACACCACCTCCACCTGCCAGCGATTGCGCTCGGCGTAGCGGGTATACATGCGCAGCAGGTCGCCGGCAAACAGGGCCGCCTCGTCACCGCCGGTGCCGGCACGGATTTCCAGAAAGATATTCTTGTCGTCGTTCGGGTCTTTGGGCAGCAGCAGCTTTTGCAGCTCGGTATCCAGCGCGGCGATCCGCGCCTTGCCTTCTTCGATCTCGGCCTGGGCGAATTCCTTCATGTCCGGGTCGGACAGCATTTCGCCGGCGTCGACCATATCCTGCTCGCACTGCTGGTAGGCAGCAAAGGTCTCGACCACCGGGGTCAGATCGGCATGCTCGCGCGTCAGCTTCCTGAACGCATCCATATCGCGGGTCGCGTGTTCGCTGGCCAGCAAATGGGTGACTTCTTCAAGTCGTTCAGCCAACTGCGTCAGTTTGGCGGCAATCGACGGTTTCATTACGACTCCGGATGTAAACGGTAAAGACGCACCACCGCATCGGCCAGCGCGTCAGGATCAGCCCCCTTGCCGCCGGACAAGGCCCGGGTCGGCGGGTGCATCAGTTTATTGGTCAGCTGCTGCGACAATAGCTCCAGCACCGCCTCGGGTGCTTCGCCGCGCGCGAGCTGTTTTAGCGCCACTTTGAGCGCCTGCTGCCGCTGCTGCTCGGCATGGTCGCGCAGGCTGCGGATCAGGGGCACACGTTCGCGCTGGCGCAGCCAGTCGGAAAATTCGGCCACACGCGCGCCGATAATGGTCTCGGCGTGGCCCGCCGCCTGCTGCCGCGCCTCACGCCCGACTTCGACAATGTCGGCGATGTCGTCCACCGAATACAGGAACACATCATCCAGTTCGGCCACCTCGGCCTCGATATCGCGCGGCACAGCCAGATCCAGCATAAAGATGGGGCGATGGCGCCGTGCTTTGACCGCACGCTCAACCAGACCCTTGCCGATAATCGGCAGCTGGCTGGCGGTCGAACTGACCACCACATCGTATTGCGCCAGCAGCTCGGGCAATTCGGCCAGCGTCACCGCATTGGTATTGCCCGGCAGGCGTTCGGCCAGCGCATGACCACGGGCAAGCGTGCGGTTGGCAATGGTGATCTGGCGCGGGTTGCGCGCCGCAAAGTGGGTCGCCACCAGCTCGATCATCTCGCCGGCCCCGATAAACAGCACCTTGAGTTCGCCCACGGTCGGGAAAATCTGTTCGGCCAGCCGCACCGCAGCCGCGGCCATCGACACCGAGCTTGCGCCCACGCCGGTCTGGCTGCGTACTTCTTTGGCGACGGCAAAGCTTTTCTGGAACAGGGTGTTGAGCAAAATGCCCAGCGTGCCGCTATTTTCCGCCGCCCGCACCGCATCCTTGAGCTGGCCCAGAATCTGCGTCTCGCCCAGCACCATCGAATCCAGCCCCGATGCCACGCGAAAGGCATGGCGTGCCGCTGCCGGCGCATCCAGCTGGTAGAGATAGGGTTTCAGCGTATCCAGCGACACATCATGGTAACGTGCCAGCCATAGCAATGCCGCCGACGGATCCTGACTATTGCAGTAGATCTCGGTGCGGTTGCACGTCGACACAATGGCCACCTCTTTGGCCGCCTGCGAGTCGACCCGACCGGTCAATGCCGCAGGCAGCACCTCGGCCGGAAAAGCGAGCTTTTCACGGATGGCAACAGGGGCAGATAAATGGTTAAGGCCGAAGGCGACGAGGTGCATGAAGCGGTGTGCCGCAGGATAAAAGCGGCATTTTAACGTAAATGCCGCCATTCAGGACGACTTGCTACACACTCCTGCCCATCAAAACAGCACACTACGCCAAAGCCGGAGGGCCGGCAGTCGCGCTATCATAGCGGCCAAAGGAGACCGCCATGTCGCTCAATCTCGCCGACATCCGTCAGGATTACGCCAAAAAAGAACTGTCACCGGAAGACTGCCTGAGCGACCCCGTCGCCCAGTTCCAGCTTTGGCTGCAAGAAGCCATCAGCGCCGAAGTCATGGAACCGACTGCCATGCATGTCGCCAGCGTAGGCAGCGACGGACGCCCCAGCAGCCGCATCGTACTGCTCAAGGGCGTAGAACAAGGCCAGTTCCTGTTCTACACCAACTACGCCAGCCGCAAGGGCCAGCAGCTGGATGCCAACCCGTGGATCGCCCTGACCTTTTTCTGGCCTGAGCTTGAGCGGCAGGTGCGCATCGAGGGCAAGGTGACGCGTGTCGCCCCCGAAGTATCCGATGCCTATTTTGCCAGCCGGCCCTATACCAGCCGCCTGGGGGCATGGGCTTCGGAGCAAAGTACGGAAATCCCGTCCAAGGCCGAGCTGGTCAAGCGCGCGGCCATGTTCGGCGTCAAATTTCCGCTGGGTGTACCGCGCCCCGCGCACTGGGGCGGTTATGCGGTCGTGGCCGATCGCATCGAATTCTGGCAAGGCCGCCCGAGCCGCCTGCATGACCGCGTACAATACACACTGAACAGCGATGCCAGCTGGCACAAAGTGCGGCTGGCACCCTAAGAAACAGCGGGAGTAGCGAATAGGGGGCGGGGAGTCACTGCGGCGACTCTCTGCTCCCGGCCCACTACGCCCCTACTAGGCAAAGACCCTCATGCTTAATAACGATATCCTGCGCAGCGTGCGCTTTATTCTCGACCTGCGCGACAACCAGCTACCCAAGCTGATCCAGCAAGGCGGCCTCGATCCGGCCGATCTGGACATCCCGGCCCTGCTTAAGCGCGATGACGACGAAGGCTTCAAGCCGTGCAACGACCGCGTGCTGTCGGCATTTCTCGACGGCGTCATCACACTTAAGCGCGGCGCGCGCGAACCGGCCGCCGGCGCAGCCCCCGCCGCACCGCAACGCATGTCCAACAACCTGATCCTGAAAAAGCTGCGCATTGCGTTCGAACTGAAGCAGGAGGACATTCAGGAGCTGATCTTGCGTGCGGGGCTCACCGTCAGCAGCGCCGAACTGGGTGCGCTGTTCCGCAAACCCGATCACAAGCACTACCGCGAATGCGGCGACCAGTTCCTGCGCAACCTGCTGCGCGGGCTGACGCTCAAACTGCGCCCCGATGCCAAAGACACGGCCTGAACATGGCCGACCCTAGCGCGCCGGACACGATAGACGCCACCATCTCCTGCAGCACCTGCAAGGCCTGCTGCTGCCAGCTGGAAGTGATTCTGATGGCCGGCGACGACGCGGTACCAGCGCGTTATATCGTGGAGGATGACTGGGGCGCAGAAACGCTGCGCCGGCGGAACGACGGCTGGTGCGCGGCGCTGGACCGGCGCACCATGCTGTGCACCATCTACGCCCAGCGTCCATGGGTATGCCGCGAATATCAGGAAGGCGATTACGACTGCCTGATCCAGCGTAAGCTGATCCCCATCCTGATGGTGGACAGCAACTAGCTTGCGCCAGCAAGGCGCGCCCGCCGCGAGAACAGCCAATAAAAAGCCACCCATAGTACCGGGTGGCTTTGATCACAGCTGAGTGCACAAGCGCTTTTAACCGCCCAGATCGTGGCATCCCTCGGGCAGGAAGCCTGCCAGCCAATCGGTGACCGCCTCAAGCAGGGCATCTTCATCGTCAAACACCTGCATGCCGGGTACATCCGGTGCATCACGGATGGCAAATACCGGTTTTTTCCACTGCAGCGCCATCGCGATTTCAGACAAGGTTCCCAGACCGCCGCCAACGGCAATCAGGCAGGCGCCGGCACGCGCCACCAGCATATTGCGCGACAGGCCGATGCCGGTTGGCAACGCCACGGTCAGATAGGGGTTGCCGTAGGCTGCGTCTTCTTCCGGCAGCAAGCCGATGCAGGTGCCACCAACATCACTGGCAGCGCGAGCCGCGGCCTGCATCACGCCTATCTTTCCACCACACACCAGCGGTACGCCGGCACTGGCCAGCGCATGAGCCAGACGGTAGGCGGTAGCTTCTTGCTCGGCCGAGGCCTCGCGCGGGCCGACAATGGCAACCGGCTGGGCTAAACGCCCGCGTCCCTTCTGTCGCTCGGCAAGAGAAGCAAGGGCGGTGGCGACTTTATTCGAATGTTGCATGTTCACGGCGTTGACTGAAGTGATCGCCCAGACCCAGCACCAGCGAGCACAAGGCAAGCAGGATAATGGACAGAGCAGAGGTAACAGGGAAGTCCGCGCCGCCATCGCCGATTTTGGCGTATAGCAGCAACGGCAGAATATTGACCTGGGTGCCGACCAGGGCCAGTGCCGTGCCGTAAGTGCCCATTGCCAGCGCACTGACTACGGCACACGAGCCCAGCACCGACGGGCCTACCTCGGGCACCACCACATCGAGAAAAGCACGACGCGGCGTCGCGCCCAAGGTTCGGGCCGCTTCAATCGGGCGCAGATCGAGGTTGGCAAACACCGGGTACAGTGTCAGCGCAACACGCGGGATCAGATAGTAGGCGTAGGCGAAGGTCAGCCCGCCGACCGTATACACCCAGCCGCCGATCTCGGCGGTATCGGCACCGAGATAACCCAGAATCTGGGTCACAAAGCCGGCCCGGCCGAAGGCGAGGATGAAGCCGTAGGCAATCACCATGCCGGAGAAAGCCAGCGGCAGCCCCAGCAAGGCCATCAGCTTGTCACGCCAGAACGGCGATGCCTGCGCCAGCTGCCAGGCTACCGCCACGCCGACCAACGTAGAGAGCACGCCGGCCGACAGTCCCAGCAACACCGAATTGGTCAGCGCAGGCCAGAACAGCGGGTCGGCCAGCATACGCCCGAACGCTGCGCCATTTTCCGACACCGCCTCGGGGACCAGTGCCAGAAGCGGCAACACGAAAAACAGGCCGATAAAGGTAAGCGCGGGCCACGCGCCGAACCGCTGCATCATGATGCGTTTCCTTACTTGGACAGGGCGGCGCGCGTCCAGGCAGCGTCAATCGCCGCCTTATGCTTTTGCGCGCGGATCACATCAACCGGCTTCACCTGCGGCGCGGCCGGCATCTTGGCCTGCACCGCCGCCGGCAGGGCAACACCCGCCACCGCCGGGCGCACGAAACCTTCGGCAAACAGCGCCTGACCCTTGCTGCTCATTACGAAGTTCAGCCACAGCTTGCCTGCGTTCGGGTTAGGTGCATTCTTCACCAGGCTCATGCCATACGGTGCGGCCGCGCTGCCCTCTTTCGGAATCACCACGGCGATGCTGTCCTTCATGCCGTCCATATACTTGGCCTTGAGGCCGTCGTTCTCGTAACCGATCCAGATCGGGATCTCGCCCTTGAGGAACTTGGCGTAAGGCGTCGTGCCTTCAACGCGCAGCACATTGCCGGCCTTGTGCAACTTGCCCAGGTAGTCGGTACCAGCAAGCGGCTTGTCCATCGAGCCGCCATTACCGAAGGCAGCAGCCAGCACCGCGACCTGGCCCTGACCGGTCGAGCGCGGGTCGAGGTAGACCACGCTGTTCTTGTACTCGGGCTTGAGGAGGTCGGCCCAGCCTTGCGGCACGTTCTTCACCAGCTTCTTGTTGACCAGGAAGGCGACGTTGAGCGAATGCACGCCGAACCACTTGCCGGACGCTTCGCGCATCACCGGGCTGACCTTGTCGAAATTCACCGGCTTGAACGGCGCAACCACGTCCTTGGCGACGGCATCGACGGCAGACTGGGCAAAGTAGTAGGCAGTATCGGCTTGCGGACGGCGACGGGTCTTGTCCAGCGCCACCACGGTCGCGGCCGAGCCCAGGTCGTTATAGGTCAGCTCTACTTCCGGATAGCGCTGCTTGAAGTCCTTGAACAGCGACTTCCAGTTGGCCCATTCCGGTCCGGTATCGAACGACACCACAATGCCCTCTTTGCTGGCAGCCTGATACAGCGCCTTTTCGCCCGAGTACAGCTCGGGGCCGGTAAATGCCTGTGCAGGCAGGGCAAACAGCGTGGCAAGCGATGCAGCCAGAATATGGCGACGGTTCAACAAGGACATGAAGCTTCTCTCCGGGACTTGGGATGGGTTCAGGCCGCCAGCAGGCGGATATGTTCGGGGGCCACGGCAATGGCGTCAGCCGGGGCGCTGCGCGCCTCGCCCAGCCACGGCTGTTGCGCACCGTGCGGCATAAAATCGTAACGGTTGAACGAACCGAGATAGCGGTTGAGCGTGACGTGGCCTTCCATGCGGTTGACCGCAAACAGTGGCGGATCGGCCTCGATATGCTCGGGACGGACCAGAAGCTTGACCTGCTCGCCCGGCGCGCGCGCACCGGTGTCACAACGCAAACGGGCATAGCCGGTATCGATCTCGCCCTCGCCACAGACGGTTGCCGTGCCGATGGTCGACAAACCGACAAAGCGGGCCACGGTTTCGTTCAGCGGGTTTTCATACAGCTCGGTCGGCGTGCCGTATTGCAGCACACGGCCCTGATCAAGCAGGGCGATGCGGTCGGCCATGGCCAGCGCCTCTTCCTGATCGTGGGTGACCAGCAAGGTGGTCGCGCCGAACTGCTGCTGCAACTGGCGGATCTGGTCGCGCAGCTGGCCACGAATCGACGCGTCCAGTGCCGACAAAGGCTCGTCCAGCAACAGTGCCTGCGGGCTATAGGCCAGCGCCCGTGCCAGCGCCACGCGCTGCTGCTGGCCGCCGGAAAGCTGTGCCGGACGACGCCCGGCCAGTTGTCCCAAGCCGACCAGATCAAGCATTTCCTGCGACTTCTTGCGCCGCGCGCCGGCCTCGACACCGGCCATCTTCAGGCCGTAGCCGACATTTTCCAGCACCGTCAGATGCGGAAACAGCGCGTAGTGCTGGAACATCATGCCGATATGGCGCTCGTGCACTGGCATGCCCGACAGGTCACGCCCGTCCAGAACGATGCGGCCGCTATGGCCGCTAATCAGGCCGGCCGTCAGGCGCAGCAAGGTGGTCTTGCCCGATCCGGACGGGCCGATCAGGGCCACCAGTTCGCCGCTGGCAAGCGACAGCGACACATCGTGCACGCCGATAGACGTGCCGCGGTATTGGAAACCGACTTGTTCGAATGAGAGGCTCATGCTTTTTTCGATGCCAGGGTAGAGGTCAGGGAAGCCACGGTCGCCAGCAGCAGCAGGATCACGGTCGCAGCACAGGCAAAGCCGGTTGCACCATAAAAGGCCTGCAGCAGCACGACCGGATAAGTACGGTTCTGGAAACCGACGATCAGATTGGACAGCTGGAATTCACCAATGGACAGCGCCGCCACCATCACCAGACCCGATAGCAAGCTGGCGCGCAGATTGGGAACGATGATGCCGAAAAAGCGCTGGATCGGACGCGCGCCCAATGTAGCGGCAGCTTCTTCCAGCCGGTCCAGCCGCTGGTGGCGCAGGTCGGTCACCAGGGCCTGTGTCAGATATGGCAGGGTCAGCACCACATGGGCGGCAATCAGCAAGGGCGTGCTGCCCAGCCATGGCATGGCATCGGTGTTGAATACCAGAATGTAGCCGAAGCCCAGGGTGATGGTCGGCACCGCCACTGGCAGCAGGGTCAGCAAGCGGGTGGCGAAGCGGTTTTTCTGCTTGGCGCCATGCACCAGCGAATAGGCCAGCGGCACACACAGCAGCGTATTGATCGCACACGATGCCGCCCCGACAATCAGGCTGGTGACAAAAGCGCGGATAAAGCTGCGGTCTTCCCACAGCTCCAGATACCACTGCGTGGTCGAGCCTTCGGGCAATAGCGCATTCACCCAGGTCTCGCCAAATGAGCCGACCAGAATCAGCGCGATGGGCAGAACGAGGTAGAGCATATAGCTCAGGGAAACCAGCCGGATAAACATGGGTCGCCTTGGAGAAGCCTGCGAATAGTCAGCAAAGCCGGTATTATATTAGCGACCGTTTACATCCGAATGATTAAACGGCATCCCATGCTTGCGATTGACGCAAAGATGATGATGGAGCGCAATGAAACGAGCCTGCCCCAGTATCCACGAACTGCTGGCATTCGAAGCCGTGGCCCGTCACCTGTCGGTGACGCAGGCGGCCGACGAGCTGTGCGTCACCCCCAGCGCGGTCAGCCGACAGCTTTCCGGGCTGGAAATGTTCCTCGGTGTCGAACTGCTTGCCCGTGTCGGCCGCGCCTTCGTACTGACCCATACCGGCCGCCACTACCTGCAGCGTATCCAGCCGGCACTGCGCATGCTGGAGAGAGCAACCCACGATCTGGCCAGCAGCCAGCATGGCCATGGCACGCTGTCCGTATCATGCGTGCCGACCTTTATGACCAAGTGGCTGAGTCCGCGCCTGCCGGCTTTCAGCAGCGCTTACCCGCAAGTCACGCTGGCCTTTCACCAGCACCTGTCCGGCCGTCAGGCACAACCACACGACGTCGATATCGCCATCCGCTACGGCAGCGGCCACTGGCCGGGTATCGTTGCCGACAATATCGCCGGCCGCCACTTTATTCTGGTTGCTTCGGCACAGCAGGCTGATGCAGCCGCACTGCCACGCTCGGCCTCCGATCTTGCACAGGCCCGCATTCTGATCCACCAGGGCGAACCCGATATCTGGGCGCAATGGTGCAATGTCCGCGGTCTGGCCGCGCAACCCTTGCGCAGCAGCGCACGCTTCGAGCATTACAGCTCGCTGATCAGTGCCGTCGAGATCGGTATGGGGTATGCGCTGGTACCGCGTTGTCTGGTCGAGGGAGAAATCGCCAGTGGCCGCATCATCGAGCCGTTCGACAGCGCCGAAGTGCTCGATCAGGGCCACTATCTGTGCTACCGCGAAGAACTGCTGGAGTCGCCCGTCTTTCTTGCTTTCCGTAACTGGATACTCGAGCAGGGACACAAAGTCGGCGGCCCGGGCTTGCCCGAGCAGCAAAATGTGATTCCGGAGTTTGAATAAAATCGGGGAGTGGGGAATGGGGAGTCGCGGCGCTTGATGCTGTGATGACCAACAGCCACACTCCCTACTCCCTACTCCCTACTCCCTACTCCCTACTCCCTACTCCCTACTCCCCTGTCTTACAGATCGGTAATCGCGCTCACCTGCCAGCGCTTGGGCATGGCTTTGCCCTTGCGGCCGCGCTTGCCTTCAAACTCGCCCAGGCTCAGCTTCTCGTCGGCCACCTTGCCGCGCACCGAAGTCGTGGCAAGCAAGGCCTTCTCGCCGGCCACTAAGCCCACGGCGGTCAGCGCGTCCCCCTCTTCCAGCGCCATCAGCATCAGGCCACGGCCCTTGGCCAGCTCTTTCAGCTCGCTGGCGGGGAAGGCCAGCAGACGGCCATGGCTGCTGGCGGCAACCAGCTTGCAGCTATCCAGCGCCGTGCCAACCCGCACCGGCGGCAGCACCGTGTCGTGCTCGTCCAGCGTCAGGAAGGCCTTGCCCGCCTTGACCCGGCCGGTCATGTCCGACACCTTGGCCACGAAGCCGTAACCGCCCGAGCTTGCGACCACAAAGCGCGTATCGTCAGGCGCGGCCAGCAATTGCGCCAGCTTGGCACCCTCCTGCATATCAAGCAGCGAAGTGACCGGCGCACCGTCACCGCGCCCGGTCGGCACCGCCGCCGCATCGATGGTGTAGGCGCGACCCTTGGTGTCGAGCACCACCACCGGCCACACCGTGCGCGTTTCCACCACGCAGGCCAGACTGTCGCCATCCTTGAACGACAAGGCAGACAAGTCGACATTGTGGCCAACGCGCGCGCGCAGCCAGCCCTTTTGCGACAGGATCAGCGTCATCGGCTCGTCGGCAACGGTCTGGTTAAGCACCGCACGCTCGGCAGCCCTGATTTCGGTACGGCGTGCATCGCCATATTTGGCGGCATCCTTGCGGATTTCGTCAGACAGCAGGGCGCGGAATGCTTCCGGGTCGGCCAGCAGATGGCGCAATGCATCGCGCTCTTCGCGCAACTCGGCCAGTTCCTTTTCCAGCTTGAAGCCTTCGAGGCGGGCCAGCTGGCGCAGGCGGATCTCGAGAATATCGTCGGCCTGCAACTCGGACAGGCCGAAGGCCCGCATCAGATCAGGCTTGGGCTCGTCCGCCTCGCGGATCACGCGTATCACTTCATCGATATGGATAAAGGCGATCATGCGCCCTTCCAGAATGTGGATACGCTGACCGACCTTGTCCAGGCGGTAGTTCAGGCGGCGGGTGACGGTGGTGTGGCGGAAGTCCAGCCACTCGGACAGAATGGCTTTCAGCCCCTTCTGCCCGGGTCGCCCATCCAGCCCTATCATCACCATATTCATCGACACATTGCCTTCAAGACTGGTCTGAACCAGCAAGGTATTGATGAATTCGTCCGGATTCTGCCGGCTGGATTTAGGCTCGAACACCAGCCGCACCGGGCAGGCGCTGTCCGATTCGTCGCGCACCCTATCCAGCATGGACAGCATCAGGCTCTTGAGATTCTGCTGGTCCAGCGACAGCGTCTTTTTACCCGATTTGACCTTGGGGTTGGTCGCCTCTTCAATTTCGGCCAGAACCTTCTGCGCGCTGGAGCCCGGCGGCAGCTCGGTCACGATCACGCGCCACTGGCCACGCGCCAGCCGCTCGATTTCCCACTTGGCACGCACGCGCACCGAACCGCGCCCGCCTTCATAGGCAGACAGGATATCGGCTTCGGGGGTAATGATCTGGCCACCACCGGGAAAGTCCGGCCCCGGCACATAGGCCATCAGCTCGGAGGTCGTCAGCTCCGGCTTGGCCAATAGCGCCAGCGCGGCGCGCGCCACTTCGGTCAGATTGTGCGGCGGGATCTCGGTCGCCATCCCCACCGCGATGCCGGATGCGCCATTGAGCAGCACCATGGGCAGGCGTGCCGGCAGCAGCGCCGGCTCGTCGAATGCGCCGTCGTAGTTGGGCACGAAGTCGACGGTGCCCATGTCGATTTCAGACAGCAGCAACTCGGAAATCGGCGTCAGCCGCGCCTCGGTGTAACGCATCGCCGCCGCACCGTCGCCATCGCGCGAACCGAAGTTGCCCTGACCGTCGACCAGCGGGTAGCGCAAGGTAAAGTCCTGCGCCATACGCACCATGGCTTCATAGGCCGAGCTGTCGCCGTGCGGGTGATATTTACCCAGAATCTCGCCGACCACGCGCGCCGACTTCACCGGTTTGGCACCGGCCACCAGCCCCATATCGCGCATGGCGTACAGGATGCGGCGCTGTACCGGCTTCTGGCCATCGGCCACCTCCGGCAGCGCACGCCCTTTAACCACGCTCATCGCGTATTCGAGATAGGCACGCTCGGCATAATGATCCAGCGCAATCCAGCCATCGCCTTCCTCTTCCGTCTCCACCACGGGAGCGGGCGGGACAGGCGGCTGGGCAGCGTCCGGGACAGGGGCAAACAGATCGGGTTCGTCGTTCATCTGGCAGGCAGTTCCGCCACTAGGGCGGCCATGATATGTTGGTGAGATTAATACTTGGGGGAGATTGTACTATGGCAACTTCGCTGACGTGGCACTGCCACGGTTTTGACGGCTTTTCCATCCACACCCTATACGCAGCACTGGCCTTGCGCGACCGGGTATTTGTGGTGGAACAGGACTCCATCTATGGCGATATCGACGGGGTCGACCCGGACTGTCTGCACCTGTGCGCCTACGATGGACAAGGCCGGCTGGCTGCCTATGCCCGCCTGATCGCCCCCGGCGACAAATACGAGGGTGCCAGCGCCATAGGCCGCGTAGTGCTGGAGCCGGCCTTGCGTGGCACAGGCCTGGGTAAAACGTTGCTGGCCGAAGCGGTACGCCAGTGCGAAATCCACTGGCCGGACAGTCCGGTCATGCTGTCGGCGCAAGCCGACAAACTGGGCTTCTACCAGACATTCGGCTTCAAAGCGGTGAGCGAGCCCTACGACGATGGCGGCATCCTGCATGTGACCATGCGCCGCGACTGAACAGAAATCGCCCGCTATGCGGGCTCCTACGGGGTATCTCTGTAGGAGCCCGCACAGCGGGCGACAACAGCCACATCAGCCCCCAAACACCGCCTTCCAGCTGGTGTAGCTGGTGACATACATCACCGGAAACCATAACAGCAGGCCGAGGAAAAAGGGCAGCATGGCCAGGAACAGCATGACAGCCAGCATCAGGCCGCAAATCAGCAGCGCCTTCCAGTTGGACAGGCCGGCCTTGAGGCTGGCGCGACAGGCGGCAATCGGGGCCAGCCCCTGCATCACCACCAGCGCCGGCGCAAACCAGTAAGCCATGCTGACAATAAACATCGGCACGCCGAACACCAGCAGCATCATCAGCATGGAGGCCGTGCCAGGCGTTTCGCCCTCGGCCGGCATCACCATCAAGCCCATGCCGCCCAACAGCAGGGCCAGGGCCACCATAACCATCACCGCAACCATGCACAGCGCCAGATAAACCAGCGCCACCCCCAACAGCGGCTTGGGCTGGTCGCGAAAACCGGCAAACAGATCGGACAGCTCCAGCTCGCCGCCGGCTTCGGCTTTTTTCGCCGCCAGAATAAAACCGCCGGCAAAAATGGGCGACAACAGCAAGGGCAATAGCCCGCCGATCATGGGAATCATGCTGACGCCGATATGGATGACCAGATACACCAGCGCCAGCAGTATCCAGGTCACCGGCTGTTCGCGCACCAGACGAAAGGCGGCAACAATCCACTGCCAGCCTTGACCGGCAGGCAACTGGCGCGGGCCGGATGGGCGCGCAACCGGCGCGGGCGTCATTTCAAAATCGGACATGGCTTGAATTCTCCGGCAAAAATTTTCTGATATTGCTTAAAGAGTCGGCAGAAAAGATGCTTTCGTCAATGTCTGTCGCCGTGGCTGGTTGCCGCAATGCGACATAACAGCGATAATTTCGCCACTTTCTGATGGGCGGATACCCCGTCCATCGCCGTCTTGCTAACTCTCTCGAGGTTTTTCGCATGGTCTCCCGTACCGAGCTCGCCAACGCGATCCGCTTTCTGGCTATGGACGCAGTCGAGAAGGCCAAATCCGGTCACCCCGGTGCCCCTATGGGCATGGCCGACATCGCCGAAGTGCTGTGGCGCGATCATCTGAGCCACAACCCGGCCAACCCGGACTGGGCCGACCGCGACCGCTTTGTGCTGTCCAATGGCCACGGCTCGATGCTGATTTACAGCCTGCTGCATCTCAGCGGCTATGAGCTGTCCATCGACGACCTGAAAAACTTCCGCCAGTTGCACAGCAAGACCCCGGGCCATCCGGAATACGGCTACGCACCGGGCGTGGAAACCACTACCGGCCCGCTGGGTCAGGGCATCACCAACGCGGTAGGCATGGCGCTGGCCGAGAAAATGCTGGCGGCCGAATTCAACCGCGCCGGCCACACCATCGTAGACCACCACACCTGGACCTTCCTCGGCGACGGCTGCCTGATGGAAGGCATCAGCCACGAAGCTTGCAGCCTGGCCGGCACCTGGGGCCTGGGCAAGCTGATCGCGTTCTGGGACGATAACGGCATCTCCATCGACGGCGATGTGGAAGGCTGGTTTACCGACGACACCCCGGCCCGCTTCGAAGCCTACGGCTGGCAAGTGATCCGCGGCGTGGACGGCCATGATGCAGTCGAGCTGCAAACCGCCATCGATACCGCCAAGAAAGAAGGCGCGCGCCCGACCCTGATCTGCTGCAAGACCACCATCGGTTTTGGTGCACCCAACAAGCAAGGCGGCCACGATGTACACGGCGCGCCGCTGGGTGCCGCCGAAATCGCCGCCGCACGCGAAAACCTCAAGTGGCCGCATGCGCCATTCGAGAGTCCGGCCGAGGTTTACAGCGCATGGGATGCCCGCGAAGCCGGCGCCAAGCGCGAAGCCGCCTGGAACGAGCGCTTTGCCGAATACCGCCGCGCCTATCCCGAGCTGGCGGCCGAATTTACCCGCCGCATGGCAGGCGAGCTGCCGGCACGCTGGGCCGAGCACAAAGCCGCCGCCTTGGCGCGCATTAATGAAGCCGCCCAGACCGTCGCCACCCGCAAGGCCAGCCAGATTGCCATCGAGGCATTCTCGCCACTGTTCCCCGAGTTTGTCGGCGGCTCGGCCGATCTGACCGGCTCCAACCTGACCAACTGGTCCGGTTCGGAATGGATAGATGCAGAAGGCAACGGCAACTACATCAGCTACGGCGTGCGCGAATTCGGCATGTCCGCCATCATGAACGGCATGGCGCTGCACGGCGGCATCCGTCCGTATGGCGGCACCTTCCTGATGTTCAGCGAATACGCGCGCAATGCGCTGCGTATGGCGGCGCTGATGAAGATCAACCCGATCTGGGTGTTCACCCACGACTTGCGCTGCGTATGGCGGCGCTGATG
>NZ_RJTZ01000120.1:0-8745 GCF_024343515.1 Aquitalea sp. S1-19
CTCGGGGTTCTTGGTGTTTCATGACACGTCATGAAACGGTAGTTTGGTGGGGCGGCGACTATCACAAAACACCTTACAAGCATTGTCTTTAAAGGATTTGTGTAATTCTATTTTTAAAAATACCAACATAAATACCAACAAGAAATGCATGCTGCGCTGGATCGCAGGGTCTTGCCTGTGTACGGCGGCGCGGCCGCTCAAGAAATCAAAGTGGCTCCGGCGTAGACCGACTGTGGCGCTGGCCGGGCATCAAAAATAAGCTTGGTGTTAACGGCGGCACGCAACGTGCGTGCCTTGCCCGGATTTTGCCCGATAGTTGTCTCTTGGCTGGCAACAATTCGGCCTGCTATCGGCCACGTTATTCTGCTGGGCAGGGGACTTGTTGAGTCTGACAAAATCCGTGCCTGTAAGTTACGCACCCGCGCTGGCAGGATGTTGGTTCTCCTCGATTACTTTGTCTCAACTCTGTTTCGGCCACGTTCTTTGGCTGCATAAAGTGCTGCATCTGCTCGCGACACAATATCCTGACCCTGGTTCTCAATCTGAAAACTGGCGACCCCAAAGCTGGCCGTCTTGTGTCCGACGACCGAAAATTTGAAATCTTGTATTTTTTTGCGGAGATTTTCAGCCAATTGGTAGGCACCTGCACTGTCTGTGTGAGGGCAAATTATTAGAAATTCTTCTCCCCCCCAGCGTCCGACAACGTCAGTTTTGCGCGTGCTGGATTGCAGCAATTGGGCAATCTCGACCAGTACACTGTCCCCGGTCTGGTGACCATGTACGTCATTGGTATTTTTGAAGTAATCCACATCAATCATGATCAGACTGAAAGGTTGTCCACTACGCTGCGCGCGCATGCTTTCGGACGCTAGTGTTGCATCCAATTTCATGCGATTGAACAGGCCGGTCAGCCGGTCGGTGATGGAAAGCAGTTCCAATTGCTTATTGAGTGAATTAAGTTTCCGGTTCCAAGTAAGTACAAGCAGCATGATGAGACCTCCACCGACAATGACTAGCCAGACCAACGTGTAATCGATTCCGCGCTGAACATTGACCGATACATGCTTGTTGGAAATAGCCTCACGCTCCTGTGATGTTAGCGTCTTGACTCCTTTGTCGAGAATGTCGCGTAATATTTTTTCGTCCTTGATGACCCCGATTCGCAGTTTGTTGGTGAAATCGGGGACCTGGCCGGCAATTTTCAGGTTGAACAATCCCTCTTTCTTGATCGCGTAGGCAGCCACGATCAGAGAGCGGATTGTCATATCTGCTTCGCGCGCCGACACCTTTGCAACAGATTGTTGCTCCGTCTCGGTTAGTATGAGCTTCAGGTTGGGATAGTCGCGCCGGATGCGTTCTTCCACCATCGTTCCGCGTGGCAAGGCAACGGTCTGATTTACCAGCCCATTGAGATCGCCAATGTAGGAGTGTTCTTCCCGTGTGACCACAATATTTGGATCGAAGAAAATAGGGTCAGTAAAATTCAGCCATTTATCTCGTGCCGGAGTCTGGTTGAGAAAGCTCATGAGTTGGCATCTTCCTGCCTTCGAAGCGGCCAAGCTTTCTTCCCAGGTTTTGACCCGATAAAGCTCGATTTTCAGCCCAACGCGCTGAGCCACTAGTTGCACTAAATCGGCGGCAATGCCGACGTGCTTGCCCTCTTGGTCGATGTGTTCGAAGGGTGCCCAATCGGGATCAACACACATCCGGATCGCTCCAGCCTGCTCAATGTAGGCCATTTCCATCGGGGTAAATTCGATGCTGGGGTCTTTGAGCGCAGTGGCCTGAGTGGCTAGGCTCAACCCAGTTAATAGGAGGATACAAATCGATCTGATCACAACGGGGAGTGTGGAAAGGCTCATGACGTTATTCTAACTGTTCGGCCGTCTATATGTAAGCGCTCGGCGAAGCTGATGTAGCTTGGTTTGCCAAATAGTTCATTTAGCGTTCTCCCACGTTATTCTGCCGGGCAGTGAAGGCAAGTAACACTTGAGGGACAGCCCCGTATCCTTCCTGACACGGCAGTCTGACAGACCGTGACATGCGCATGGTCAAGGAGGTGGGTATCAGTCTCCTAAAAAAGGAAAAACGGTAGCCTGGAAGCGATGCAGGGCATGCATACGTGCCGTATGGTCTACGCTTTGTCATCTTTAGCTAACCAATACCCATCAAATCAGGCTGGTTTTATGAGACTATTCCGGGAAATATATTCTTGCGAATGGAATAAACGCGCATGGCCGAGCTCAATAAGACGACCCTCACCGAAACCGACATCATCACCAAATTCCTGCTGCCTGCGATCAAGGGAGCGGGGTGGGATGACTTAACCCAGATCCGCCAAGAGGTGAAGCTGCGGGACGGCAAGGTGGTGGTACGCGGCCAGCTGGCGGCGCGCAATAAGGTCAAGTCGGCCGATATCGTGCTTTATCACAAGATGGGCATGCCGCTGGCGGTGATCGAGGCCAAGGCCAACAAGCACGAGATGGGCACTGGCATGCAGCAGGGGCTGGATTACGCCCGCTTGCTAGATGTGCCATTTGCGTTTGCCAGCAATGGCGATGGCTTTGTCTTTCACGACAAGACCAACCCTGCGCAGCTGGAAACCGAAATCGCGCTGGCGGATTTCCCCAGCCCCACCCAGCTGTGGGACAAGTTCTGCGTCTGGAAGGGCTACAGTGCGGCCCAGCTGCCGGTGATTAGCCAGGACTACTACTCGGACGGCAGCGGCAAGTCGCCGCGCTATTACCAGCTGCAGGCCATCAACAAGACCATCGAGGCCATTTCGACCGGGCAAGACCGTGTGTTGCTAGTGATGGCCACCGGCACCGGCAAGACCTACACCGCCTTTCAGATTATCTGGCGGCTGTGGAAGGCCAAAGCCAAAAAGCGCATCCTGTTTCTGGCCGACCGCAACATTCTGGTGGATCAGACCCGCATCAACGACTTTCAACCCTTTGGTTCGGCCATGACTAAGGTCACCGGCCGGACTGTCGATCCTGCCTATGAAATCCACCTTGCGCTGTATCAGGCGCTGACCGGGCCGGATGAATTGCAAAAAGCCTTCAAGCAGGTGGCGCCGGATTTTTTCGATTTGATTGTGATCGACGAATGCCATCGTGGCAGCGCCGCCGAAGACAGCGCCTGGCGCGAGATCCTCGAATATTTCTCCTCGGCTACCCAGATTGGCCTCACCGCCACCCCCAAGGAGACCGATACCGTTTCCAGTACCGATTATTTTGGCGATGCGGTCTACAGCTACTCGCTCAAGGAGGGGATCGAGGATGGTTTTCTCGCCCCTTACAAGGTGGTGCGGGTGGATATCGACGTTGACCTGCAAGGCTGGCGGCCGACCAAAGGCCAGCTCGATAAACAGGGCAAGCAGATCGAAGACCGCATTTACAACCAGAAGGATTTTGACCGCACGCTGGTGATCGACGAGCGCACCCAGTTGGTGGCCGAGACCATCAGCAATTACCTCAAGAAAACCGACCCGATGGCCAAGACCATCGTCTTTTGTAACGACATCGACCACGCCGAGCGTATGCGCCGGGCACTGGTCAATCTCAATCCGGAGCAGATGGCGAAAGACGATCGTTATGTGATGAAAATCACCGGCGATGATGAACTGGGCAAGGCGCAGCTCGACAACTTCATCAACCCCAAGAAGCCTTACCCGGTAATCGCCACCACCTCGGAGCTGATGAGCACCGGCGTGGATGCCAAGACCTGCAAACTGGTGGTATTGGACCAGAACATCCAGTCCATGACCAAGTTCAAGCAGATTATCGGTCGCGGCACGCGCATTGACGAAAAGTTCGGCAAGCTGTGGTTCACCATCCTCGACTTCAAGAAGGCCACCGAGCTGTTTGCCGACCCCCGCTTCGATGGCGATCCGGTACGGGTCATCATGACCGATCCGGGCACCATCAATGACCCGGATGGGGGGATGGATGACATCATCAACGGTGCTGATCCTTCGCAGGAGGATGAGGAAGGCACAGAGGGGCCGCCCACCGGAGTTGGCACTAACGGCACGCCAGGCGAAGGTCCGGACGAGCCCGGGGGTAGCGGCCCCGTCGGTGAACCGGAGCCCGGTGTCCGCAAATACCATGTCAACGGGGTGACCGTCACCGTGATTGCCGAGCGGGTGCAGTATTACGATGCCGACGGCAAGCTGGTGACCGAATCCTTCAAGGACTACACCCGCAAGGCCCTGCTGAAAGAGTGTGCGACGCTGGATGTTTTTACCAAGCGCTGGCAGGGCGCCGAGCGCAAGCAGGCCATCATGGATGAGCTGGCCCAGGCGGGCGTATTGTGGGAGGTGCTGAGTGCCGAAGTGGGGCAGGATCTCGACCCGTTCGACCTGATCTGCCATGTGGTGTACGATCAGCCCCCGCTGACCCGCCGCGAACGGGCGGAGAATGTCAAAAAGCGCAACTACTTCACCAAGTACAACGACACCGCCCAGCAGGTATTGAGCAAGCTGCTCGACAAATATGCCAATCAGGGCGTGACCGAAATAGAAACCAAAGACGCGCTCAAAGTGACCCCATTTACCGAACTGGGCCGCCCGCTGGAGCTGGCCAGAAAAGGTTTTGGTGGCCCGGCGCAGTTCGAGCAGGCCATCACCGAACTGGAACAAGAGATTTACCGCCAGCCGCTACGGGCCTGACCCGCGCTGGCATCGCATTGCACCCGGATGGTCAACCCCGTGTTGGCCATTTGCATTTATTCAGTTAGCTAACGGCTTCGCCTTCAAGAGAATTTCATGTCATCCATCAGCTCCGTCATCAAATCCATCCAGGACATCATGCGCAAAGACGCCGGCATTGACGGCGATGCCCAGCGCCTCGGCCAGCTCTCCTGGCTGTTGTTTCTCAAGGTTTTCGATTCCCAAGAAGAAGAGCTGGAGTTTGAACAGGATGATTACCGCTGCCCGATCCCCGAGTGTTTTTTGTGGCGCAACTGGGCGGCGGATAGTGAAGGGCTGACCGGCGACGCGCTGCTTGATTTCGTCAACAACGAGCTGTTCGACAGCCTGAAAAAGCTGCCCGCCGACATCAGACTCAATCCCCGTGGCTATGTGGTGCGCGAGGCATTCTCCGATGCCTTCAACTACATGAAAAACGGCACCCTGCTCAAGCAGGTGATCAACAAGCTCAACGAAATAGACTTTGGCGACAGCAACGAGCGCCATCTGTTTGGCGATATTTACGAGCAGATCCTGCGCGACCTGCAAAGCGCGGGTAACGCCGGCGAGTTCTACACCCCGCGCGCCGTGACCCGCTTTATGGTCAACCGCCTCGACCCCAAGCTGGGCGAGCGCATCATGGACCCGGCCTGCGGCACTGGCGGCTTTCTGGCCTGTGCCTTTGACCATGTAAAAACGCACTATGTCGAGACGTCGGCCGACCACCAGACCCTGCAACAGCAGATTCTGGGGGTAGAGAAAAAGCAGCTGCCACATCTGTTGTGCACCACCAATATGCTGCTGCACGGCATCGAGGTGCCGGTACAGATCCGCCACGGCAATACCCTCAACCAGCCGCTCTCCAGCTGGGATAGCGATATCGACGTTATCCTCACTAACCCGCCGTTTGGCGGCACCGAAGAAGACGGCATCGAGCAGAATTTCCCCGCCGATCTGCGCACCCGCGAAACCGCCGACCTGTTCTTGCAGCTCATCATCGAGGTGCTGAAAAAAGGCGGCCGCGCCGCCGTGGTGCTGCCCGATGGCACCCTGTTTGGCGAAGGGGTCAAAACCAAGATCAAGCAGCTGCTGACCAGCGAGTGCAATCTGCACACCATCGTGCGCCTGCCCAACGGCGTGTTTGCCCCCTATACCGGCATCAAGACCAATATCCTGTTCTTCACCAAGGGCCAGCCTACCCGTGATGTCTGGTTTTACCAGCACCCCTATCCGGCTGGGGTGAAGAACTACAGCAAAACCAAACCGATGAAGTTCGAGGAGTTCGAAACCGAAATCGCCTGGTGGGGTGATGAAGCCGACGGCTTTGCCGCTCGCGTCGAAACCGAGCAGGCATGGAAGGTCGGCATCGACGAGATCATTGCCCGCAACTTTAACCTCGATATCAAAAACCCTCATGTTGGCGAGCAGGTGAGCCACGATCCGGACGAACTGCTGGCCAGTTACGCCAAAGAGCAGGCCGAGATCCAGACGCTGCGCGACCAGCTTAAAGCCATCCTCGGCGAGGCACTGGGCAAGGGCGACGCGGGTCAGCAGCATGACTGATAGCAGCCAAGAGATTGCGATCTTTGAAGGAGAAAACGGCGAAATAGCCGTCACCCTGCAACAGGAGACGGTCTGGCTGAATCAGGCGCAGCTGGCGCAACTGTTCGCCCGCGATCAATCGGTGATCTCGCGCCATACCCGTAATCTGTTTAGAGAAGGTGAGCTAGCCACCGAAGGCAATATGCAAAAAGTGCATATTGCTGGCAGCGATAAGCCGGTGACCCTCTACAACCTCGACGTCATCATCTCGGTCGGCTACCGGGTCAAATCGCCGCAAGGGGTGCGTTTTCGCCAGTGGGCCACCCGGCTGTTGAAACAGCACCTGATTCAGGGCTACACCCTCAACCAGCAGCGTTTCGAGCAAAATGCCCGCGAGCTGGAAGCCGCGCTGGCACTGGTGCGCAAAGCGGCCCGTGGCGACGGGCTTGATCTTGCCAGCGGGCGCGGTCTGGTGGAAATCATCAGCCGCTACACCCAGACCTTTCTCTGGCTGCAGCGCTATGACGAAGGGCTGCTCACCGAACCGGCAGGCACCGAGGGCGGTGTATTGCTGGCGCCAGAACCCGCCATGCAGGCACTGGGCGAGCTTAAAGCCCAGCTGATGGCCCGTGGCGAGGCATCCGAACTGTTTGCCCGGCCAAGGGGCGATGGCTTGGCCGCCTTGCTGGGCAATCTGGCCCAAAGCGTTTTTGGCCAAAGTGCCTACCCCACGGTGCAGAGCAAGGCCGCCCATCTGCTTTATTTCGTGGTCAAAAACCACCCCTTTGCCGACGGCAATAAGCGCAGCGCCGCCTTTTTGTTTGTCGATTTTCTCTATCGTAATCAGGCGCTGTGGCTGGCCAGTGGCGAGCCCATCATCAACGACAGCGGGCTGGCGGCCCTGACCCTGCTGGTGGCCGAATCGGCCCCGGCGCAAAAAGACACCCTGATTCGCCTGATCATCAATATGCTGACCCCGGCGCCGGCTGCGACAGACTTTGGAAATACCCCATGAGCCATATCGATACCCTGATTACCGACCACCTCGATCTGTGGACTGCCGCCGTACGTCCCAAAAGCAGCGCCGGGCGCGGCAGCAATAGCAAGTTGGAGCTGGCCGGCATCAAGAAGCTGCGCGAGTTGATTCTGGAACTGGCGGTGCGCGGCAAACTGGTGGCGCAAGACCCCAACGACGAACCCGCTTCCGTCCTGCTGGCGCGCATCGCCGCCGAAAAGGCGCGGCTGGTGCAAGAGGGGAAGATTAAAAAAGAAAAGCCGCTATCGGAAATCAACGAGGATGAAAAGCCGTTTGAGCTGCCGCAGGGGTGGGAGTGGTGCCAAATTTTAGAACTTGGTTATGACTTAGGTGGGGGAACTCCATCTAAAGCACAAGGGAAATATTGGGGAGGGAGTATCCCTTGGGTTTCACCAAAAGATATGAAGGTCGATCTAATTTCATCTTCAGTTGACTATGTTACTGACGATGCTATTTCTGAAACGGTGCTTAAATTAATTCCATCAAATAGCCTTTTGATGGTGGTCAGAGGAATGATTCTTGCCCATTCGTTCCCTGTTGCTTTGACCATAAATCCTGTTGCAATAAATCAAGATATGAAGGCGCTTGTGTTTGCGGAAATAAATGGGAGTTTTTTGCTTACGTTAATGAAAGCAGCGAAAGAACGAGTGGTAAATATGGTTGAGCACTCATCTCATGGTACTTGTAAGTTGGTTTCAGAAAAGCTCTGGAATATGATGGTTTGTATACCACCAAAAGAAGAGCAGCTTAGAATTGTTAAAGCTGTCGATGAATTAATGGCCCTCTGCGACCAACTAAAATACCGCCTGCAAACCAGCCAACAGACCCAGCTCACCCTGGCCGAGGCATTGGTGGAAGACGCTCTGGCCTGACCGCTGGCAGGGTGTCCGTGGTGGTGCCCTGCATCCTGATCATGGCTATTGCCTTAGCGCACGCACGGCCACTTTTCCCCTTTATCGTTAAGCAGGTTGTTTCAGTTATGAGCCTCTACCATATCGCCAATCAACAGCTGACCCCGTTAATCCCGACCACCTTTGCCGCCGAAGGGCTGCAAGAGCGTCAGGATCTGCAGGAGGCGTTAAAGCGCAATATCGATGCCATTGCGCCCGATTGTCTGGTGATTGCCGACGAGTTTTCCGACTGGGAAGACAGCCGCCGCCGCATCGACCTGCTGGCCATCGACCGCAATGCCAATCTGGTGGTAATCGAGCTCAAGCGCGATGAAATCGGCGCCCATATGGAGCTGCAGGCGCTGCGCTATGCCGCCATGATCTCGAACATGACCTTTGATAAGGCCTGCGACTATTTTGAACGCTATCTCGCCGCTGAGGGGTTAGCCGATGGCGACAGAGAGTGTGCCAGAGAGAAACTGCTGGCGTTTACCGGACTGGATGAGAGCCAGCTTGATGATTTCGGCAACGATGTGCGCATCGTGCTGGCCTCGGCCGCCTTTGGCAAAGAGCTGACCACCTCGGTG
>NZ_RJTZ01000121.1:0-8730 GCF_024343515.1 Aquitalea sp. S1-19
TGTTGTTACATGCAGTGGCACGGCTGCGTCGTGCAGGGATTAAATTGTCGCTGTTGATGGTCGGTAACGGGCCGACAGAGTTGTCTTTGCGTGCCGAGGTGGGACAGCTTGGGCTTGACTGTGTTCATTTTGCCGGGGCGCTGGGAAGAGAGGCAGTCAGGCACAGCTATTCGCAAGCCGATGTATTTGTTCTGCCAAGTTTCGCCGAAGGGGTGCCGGTTGTATTGATGGAAGCGATGGCAAGTGGCCTGCCTTGCGTGAGCACTCGTGTCGCCGGTATTCCTGAACTCCTTATTGATAACCAAACAGGTTTACTTGTACCGCCTGGTGATGAGGACGCACTGTTTGAGGCGCTTTGGCGGCTTGCAAGCAGCCCCGATTTACGCAGTCGCTTAGGGGCACATGCACGCGCCTGGGTGCGAGAACACTATGCTTTTGAGCGTAATCTGGACCAACTGGCAGGCTGCCTGCTGGCGATAGGTCGGGAGGGAAAGCATGCTTGAACGTGTCAAGAGCTGGATGCGGGCGTGCTTGCGCCGGCAGGCGCTGGAACGAAATCAGCTGGTCTGGTTGTACCGGCGGGTTTGTCGGCCACATGGAGCCGAGTGGGCCGACTATCTGCGTATGCATGGCGGATTACACCGGATAGGGGCGCTTTGCGAGATCAATATGAACGTCACGATCACTGATCCTGCCTATGTTTGCCTGGGACGTAATGTCCATCTATCGGGTTGCACGCTATTTGGTCATGACGGTAGCGTCGGCATGGTCAATGCAGCGTTGGGACTTGAGCTTGACCGGGTTGGCAAGGTTGATATTCGGGACAATGTATTTATTGGCCATCAGGCCGTGATTTTGCCGGGTGTGACCATCGGGCCGAATGTCATTGTCGCGGCCAATGCCGTGGTTAGCTCCAGTGTACCGGCTGGCGTGGTTGTTGGTGGCGTTCCTGCACGGGTGTTGTGTACCTTGGACGAATGGGTCGATCGGGTGAAGATGGCTAACACGGACTTGCCATGGGCGGACGAATTTATGCACTGCCGTCTTGCCGGTATGCCGGAGTCCGCTGCTTTGCGGACGCAACGCGCACGCTATTTTTATGGGGAGGCGCGCCTCGATGAATGAATACCTCCTGTTCGGAGTGCAGTTTTTTGGCGCGTTAGCCGCGCTGCTGGCTTTGCCGGGCACGTTAACGCTCTGGCGCTGGACGCGTGCAGCGAGGAGAAAGCCGCACTCCGTAGTGCATGGCTTACCCCCGAGTCGGGCAAGGGTGATGGTTCTGGTGCCAGCACACAATGAAGCCGCATTATTACCACAGACGCTGCCGTCGCTGCTGGATACCGTCCGGCAAGACGGCAACAGTGAACTGGTGGTGATTGCCGACAATTGTATGGACGGCACGGCCAGGATTGCCCGCGCTCTAGGAGCCTCTGTGCTTGAACGCCACGATACCGCACATTCAGGCAAGGGTTACGCCTTGGAGTTTGCATTTGCCCATCTGTCCGGGCAGGCGGACTGGTTCTTGGTGGTTGATGCGGATACTCAGTTGGGTGAGGGGTACTTTGACGCACTAAGACAGACGCTGGCGGAGTGTCCCGCTGGCGTACAGACCCGTTATCTGCCGCAAACGGTCGAGCAGGATTGGCAGGCGCCCCTGCGTCATTGGGCCTTGCAGGGATTTAACACGCTACGCCCGCGTGCGCGTGCCCGCCTGGGTGAACCGATAGGTCTGCTTGGTAATGGCTTTGTACTATCGTCGCACACATTGTCGCAGGTGCCATACTCTGGCGGTTCGATTGCAGAGGATCTGCAGTATCAGCTGGCGCTAACCCGGGCGGGTCTGGTGTTAGCCTGGTGCGAGGAGGCCGTGCTGTACGGCGAAATGCCAAGCGGCGCAGGTGCTCGCGTGCAACGTTGCCGTTGGGAGGGGGGGCGTTTCGCGCTGCTGCGCGACGAATTTCCAGCTCTGGCCAAGGGCATGTTAGCGGGTGACCGGTGCGCGCGCTGTGCGCTCGAGGAGTTGTTGCTCTTGCCTTTGAGCCTGCATTTGTTTTTGCTGCTTGCAGGGCTGGCTGCACCGGCACCACTGAGCTGGATGGCGATGGCGGGGTTGTTGGTGCTTTGCGCTCATGCAGGCCTTGCACTACAGACGCTGCCATCTGAGTTGCGCTGGGCTGCATTGCGGGTGTTGCCACGCTATCTGGGGTGGAAACTCATGCAACTGCCAGGGATTGTTCGGCAGATGAAGCGTGGTGCAGCATGGGTGCGTTCAAGCCGTCAGTGTGAACAAGAGGCCATCCCGCAAACAGAAAGGAGCGAGCGATGAGTTTTCAACTCGAGCAAGTAGCCCTGAGCGTCCTGATCGTGGCTTACAACAACGAACCGGAAATCGCCAGTTGCATAGGCGCGGTGCGAACGGCTGCGGCCGAAGTCACCCATGAAATCCTGGTCGTCGATAATGCCAGCCACGATGGCACACTTGCCGTACTCAGAGACGAGGCTGATATTCAGCTTATCGCAAGCCCGGTCAACCTGGGCTTTGCCGCCGGCAACAATCTCGCTGCGCATCTAGCTTGCGGTCGCTACCTTGCCTTGGTCAATCCGGATGCGCGGCCTGAACCTGGTGCGCTTGCGCAGGCAGTGCACTGGATGGATGCACATCCAGAGGTTGCGCTAGCAGGGGGGCGGCTGCTTTCACCCGATGGAGTTGATCAACCATCTGCCCGCAGTTTTCCCTCTCTATTGAATGACTTGCTGGTTATCAGCGGCTTGTCCTCACGTTTTCCCCATTCGCGCTTTTTCGGTCGTGTGGACCGCAGCTGGGCGGATCCGGCTACTGCTGCCGCTGTCGACTGGGTGCCCGGTGCATTCGCAGTCGTCCGTGTGAGTGCACTGGCTGGAGAGGCACTGTTTGACGAGCGATTTTTCCTGTACTTCGAGGAGGTCGATCTTTGTCGCCGCTTACACGCCCGTGGGCAGGCTGTTTGGTATCAGCCGCAATGGCGTGCCGTGCATATTGGCGGAGTCTCCTCGCGGCGGGTGGCCGGCGCGCACTTCAATCGTCACGGCAGCCAACTTTCGTTGTGGCGCATGCGCAGCGCTTTATTGTATTACCGCAAACACCACGGTTGGTTAGGTGCGCTTGGGACATCCTGGTTTGAGCGGATATGGCATCGGCTACGGGTGTGGCGCAATGCGCTACAGCACCGTCCGGGCGGGCATGAGCGGCGGCAGGAGTCCGAGGCACTGCAGGCGCTATTGCTGCAAGCTTGGGATGATACGGCGGGTGGGCGAGCCTCGCCGCCGCGTCCATGGTAGGTGAGGAGGGCTCCATGTTCGAGTTGATTCGGGAAGACTGGCGTACCTACGGGCGAGACCCTTGGCGGCAGGGCCTGTGGGTCATGTGCGTATACCGCTTCGGGCGATGGCGTTACGGTGTACGGCCTGCGCTGCTGCGCCGCCTCTGCTCTTTGCTGTACAAGTGGCTGAAAATCACTGCACAGATACTGACCGGTATCGATCTGCCATGCGAGACGCAAGTAGGGCGTCGACTGCGCATCGACCATTTCGGTGGTGTGATTATCAGTGGCGATGTGCAGATCGGCGATGATGTGATCCTGCGTCACGGGGTAACACTGGGGCTCAAGCATGAAGGCAAGCGGGGCGCTCCCCGGCTGGGAAACCGGGTCGAAGTTGGCGCCGGGGCTGTGGTTTTGGGGGCCGTATACATCGGAGACGGTGCTGTAATCGGTGCTAATGCAGTGGTGCTGCAAGATATTCCAGCCAATGCCTTGGCTGTTGGTATTCCTGCGCGGGTGGTTGCCAGGGTTAAGGCGCGTGGCCATGACGAGGATTGAAAATTGGTTCGGTGTTCCATCTCCCATGCCGCGTTCTTTATGGCCCGAGCACGACGTGTTCACCGGTAAAGAGCGGGTCGGTGTCCTGCTGAATACGCTAGGCAAGGAGGCTATTCGTGGCCGGGCGCACATGATGGTGCTCGCGGAGGATGGAGGGTGTGAGCATGCAGAGTGCACAGGGGTGAACGACGCGGCGGCAAGTTTGCGGATCCGAGTTGCCGGTCACAGTCCGCTAATTAAGGGTGACGCATGTTTGGTGGTGTTTTGTCTGCACCAGTATATGCATGTATTCGATGGGCTAGTGTTGGCCATGCATGCACCTGCCGAGCTGGTTCTTGCGTATCCTGCTTTTGTAGTCAGAGGGGGAGGACGGGATTTTTTTCGTGTCCGCCCGCCCACACTTCTGACAGTTTGCCTGAACTTTACTGGGGGGTGTTTGTGCGGGTGGCTGGGCGATCTGGGTGAGGGCGGGCTCGCCCTGTGGGTCGACGCACAGGCTGCCGTTGATGCCGGGCCGGGTACTATGCTGGTACAAGTCCACTTGAGTGTGGCCTCGCTGGAGCTGCAGGCACCACTGGCGCGCGTTTGCAGCAAGCTTGAGAAGGACAGCAGCTGTCGGCTAAGCATTGAATTGCTTCGCATCGATAAGAATACTGTTACTCAGTTGCGCAAGCTGCTGCTGGCTTGGCAGGGAGCCTCACGCTTGGATCATGGCAGGTAGGCTGATCCGCTCCAGACGGTAGCCATAGCCGTAGACTGAGGAAAGTAGCCAACTGCCGTGACCGCTCAGTTGCAGCTTGCGGCGCAGACGGCTGATGTGCGTGTCTACGGTGCGTGTGTCCAGCTTGACATGCAGTCCCCAGACTTCTTCCATCAGGCTCATCCGTGAAAATAGCTTCTCGGGGTGCTGGAATAGATAGAGTGCCAGGTCGTATTCTTTTTGGGTTAGCTCGACTTCTTGGCCCGCATGGCGGATCACGCGTTGGCTGGTATCTATTTCGTAGTCGCCCAAATGCAGGACGAGAGGGGTTAGGCTGCGGAAATGACGCATAAGCACTTTTATGCGAACCAAGAGTTCAAGAGGTTTGATAGGCTTGACCAGGTAGTCGTCAGCGCCACTTTGCAGTGCGCCAACCACGTTGGCCTCGTCGTCGACGGCGGTGACGACCATGATGGGGACTTGCCAGCCGATATTTTCTCTTACCCATTTGATGATCATTCCGCCTGAATAGTCTGGCAGGTTCCAGTCCAGCAGCAGCAAGTCAAAGTGCGTTGACTTGAGCGCGTCAAAAAAAGCCAGACTGGTACCGAATGCGCGCGACGTATGGCCGCCGCTTTCCAAAGTCAGCGTCAGTAGTTCTGCTTGGATTGGGTCATCTTCGACAATGGCGACAAACATGGAAGTCTCCTGGCTGATATGAATGCTCTCGGTTCCGGCTATTGCATCAGCTCACCATATTTCAAGCCGGACTAGGTTGACCTGATGGGCCGGGTGCAGATAACTGACGCGATTGACCGATTTTCGGATAATGAAAACCCCAAAACCGCCATCGCTGTTGCCGCTGAAGTCCGGTTCGGGGGCCTTGTTCGGGTCGAAGCAGTCACCGATGTAGCAAAGCTCGAGAACGATTGTATGTTCATGCTGGCGTAAGCGGGCGACGAAGTCGGCATCACAGAGTTCTGCGCGGGCATGGCGGATGATGTTGGTCGCTACTTCAACCGTAGCAAGCTCCAGTGCGTCCAGTCGTGCCTCTGCGAGGCGGGCGTGTTCGCGGATCCAGCTGCGCAGCGATGCAAGCTCGCTCATCTGGCGTTTGAACTCTTGGCTTAACCAGAGAATGTCTCCTTGACGCAACAAAGCCAAAGCGGTGAAGTCATCGCTGCGCCGCAGCGACTGTTCATGCTGGTCGACCAGCTGGCGCAGCCGCTGCAGGATAATGGCTGCCGGCAAGCCTAGCCGATGCAACTCGCCGACCATCGCGATGATGGGGGGCTTACCCAGAAGCTCGTTGCGGTGGTTCCGCGCTTCGGTTACGCCATCGGAGCATTGCAGCAGTAAGTCGCCAGGTTTAAAGGGATGGTGGGTCGATGTGTACAGCTCGTCGTCGAGAATGCCTAATGGTAAATGGTTGCCGGCAAGCTCGGTGACCTTGCCGGCCATATCGAACAGCAATGCCTCAGGGTGCCCGGCGTTAATGTACTCGATCTGGTTTTGTAAGAGGTCGACGCGGACGAATGCGACCGTGATGAACGACTCCAGTCTGCGCATCTCGGGGGTGACGCGGTTATGCAGCTCGTTGATGACGCTGGTGACGCAGGGAACGTCGCCGATTGATAGCGCAGGTGCCATCAATTCAGTCATCAGACGGGTATATTGATGTTTGAATGCGGCCCCCAGCATGGCTGCTGCAACACCCTTGCCCATGACATCGCCGGTGAGAACGTCGAAGCATGCAGGCTGGATGGGGAAAAAATCGAAAAAGTCGCCATCAATGCCTTGTGAGGGCTGGGTGAAGGCTGCTATTTCGAGGCCGGGCACCCGTAAAGGCTTGCCGAACAGTAGTGACTGCTGGATCTCGTGCCCCATGCGCAGTTCGCGTTCACGTGCCTCGGCTAGAGCAGCATCCTGCTGCTTGCGCTGACTGATGTCTCGCAGGATGCCGGTAAATAGCGTGTTATCGGCTAGTTGTACGCAGGAGAGGGAGAGTTCTGCGGGGAAGTCTTCGCCGTCTCTGCGGCGAGCCATGACTTCGCGGCGCTGGCCGCCGAGATGGTGGGCGGGTTCAGAAAGAAAAGACGCCAGATAGCGTCCATGCTGGCTGGCATGGGGTTCAGGCATCAGAACGTTGACGTCAAGCCCGGTTATTTCCTGAGCGGTCCAGCCGAACATCTGTTCTGCTGCCGGGTTAAATGTCTCGATTACACCTGTGGCGTTGATGGTAATAATCGCGTCGGCGGCGGTGCTGAGTATCCCTTGCAGTATCATGCGCTGCTGCCGTATCCGCTCGGCGAGACTGGCTGTCTCGCTCAGGGCGATCTTGGCATGCTGTAGAACCTGTAGCAGATCTGCCGTTGCATCATGTACGGCAAAATCGTTTAGCGCCAGATCGTATTTTTTTAGATCACCGACTTCGGCAAGCCAGGGCGTGCCGGCAAATAATAGCGCCCGCTGCGCGGGCAGCGCGATGAATTGTCCTCGCAGTAGCAGGCCGCTGTCTGGCTGGTGCAGGACAAAAAGCATGCCTTGGTGGGCGCTCAGCTCTGCATAGCTTACCTCGACCAGTCGCGGCCGCTGAATATTGACTAGGCTTGTTAGCGAGATGCCCTCGGTAATAGCCGGCAAGATGCGGGGCAGGGAAGGCCCCCAGCCGCTAATTCTCAGCTGATCGTCGACAAAGAAATGAAAGGGCTGAAGAGCACTCAGTGCTGTCTCCGTCAGTACGACGGTGCGGCTCATATTTTCTGCCAGCTTATCAAAAACTCGTCGAAGTCGTCCTGGCAAGTTCGCGGGTGTAGCAGTGTGACCTGCGCTGACTGGCCGTACAGGGTACCGAGCCCCAACAGCAGACCGCGTACGAATGGGGTGAGTCCCGGTCGTTGCGAGAAGTAACGCAGTCGAACGCTCTGTTCTCCTGCTGCTTCGGTGATGAACTCCGGGGGCTGAAGTTCAGGGAGCATCATGCAGATGCGCGCATGGAAGTTTGGCAAATTTAGCAAGAACTGCATCATGTCATGGCCACCCGCCTCCAGTAGCCCACCATAACGTTTGCGCCCGGTTTCTAACAACCAGTGGCGGCCGAAGTCTTCCAGTACGTCATCCGACGCTCGCCCCGTTTCGGTGCAAACAGCGCTGACCAGCGCGTAAGTGACGCAGTCCGGATATGGCGTATTGGACAGAAAACCGTCTTCGCTGATACCTGCCCGCTTCAGGACGCGTCGCCATAGCTGATCGCCGGACTGGGCGCAGACCATTTCTTCTATGGCTTGGTTGACGATGCCATACATGGTGTTCCCCTTCAGTTTGCGCTCAAACCCAAGGTCAGGATGGATAGACCCGGAATCAGTTGTCTGATTACGTAACCCGCTTCGGCGATGTTGTTCTTGGGGACAAAAACGACATCTCCCTCTTCTAATGCATAGTTTACCATCTCTTTTCGTGTCAATAGCATTTCTAAGGGGGCCGCAGAGGCTGCCTGCTTGCTAGGGCGGTAGATTGCGATCTTTTCGGGGGCCGAGTCATCATTTGGCCCACCGGCTTGCGATAGCGCATCAAGTAGCGACATATCCGGGGTCAGACGGTAGGCTCCCGGCTTATGAACTGCACCCAATACGTAGACGAGAGTATCGAACGAATCGGGGATATAGACGAGATCGTTTGCTTTTAGGCGAATGTTATTGACGAGCATTCCCCGGTTCAGCAGTTTCTTTAAGTCGATCCAGATGATGCGATCGCGTCCGCGAAATACCGCGACCCGGGTCAGGGTTGCCTGTTTGTCGATTACGGGCAGGGCTCCCGCGCGTGCCAGCGTTTCCAGCAGGCTTGGAGGCCGGTCGAACTGTTGTACCCCGGGGTTTTGTACCCGGCCAAGCACAGTGACACGGTTGCCCGCATATTGCTCGACGCCGATATATACCGCCGGGTGTTTGTAAAAGCCGGCCAGGGTCGTATGAACCAGCGCCGCTGCACTCTCCCTGGTTTCTCCTGCCAGTTTCAGCGTGCCTGCCACGGGCAGGCTCAGTTGCCCATCTGGCCCCAGCGTTTGCTTGCCGGAGAGCTCTGGTCGGTTCCAGACCGTCACTTGTAGTTGGTCGCCTTCGGCCAGCCGGTAGACTTGGTCTGCGCCGCTGTCCAGTTCAGCGAGGAGTTGCGGGG
>NZ_RJTZ01000122.1:0-8687 GCF_024343515.1 Aquitalea sp. S1-19
ACCGGGATTTTCTTCGGCAACAGCGCCATTACTTCGCGGTCAGCCGGGGTAAAGCGCTTGGCTTCCAAGACGAACATCACGCAATCGACATTGCCCAACGTGTCCTTGACGCTCTTGTTCAAGGTCTCGTTCAGTGCGCCGCCGTGAAAAGTCTGGAAGCCCGGTGTATCGACAAACACGAACTGGCTGTGATCGGTGGTATGGATGCCGGTCACGCGATGGCGCGTGGTCTGCGCCTTTTTGGAGGTGATGCTGATCTTCTGGCCTATCAGGTGGTTCATCAGCGTCGATTTGCCCACATTGGGACGGCCGACGATGGCCACAAAGCCGCAGCGATAAGAGGTTTCGGTCATTTCTTGCCCAGTTTGAATTGTGCTTCCAGTTGCAGCAGCGCCTGTTCGGCGGCCTGCTGTTCGGCCGCGCGCCGGCTATTGCCTTCGCCGCTGGTATCGATGCCCAGATCACCCAGCTCGCACGCGACTTTGAAGTGCTGCTCGTGCGCCTCACCCAACTGGCTCAGGATGCGGTAGCGCGGCAGCGGATATTTGCGCGCCTGCAGTGCTTCTTGCAGGCGTGTCTTGGCATCTTTGGCATGGCGGGTCGGGTCAATCGCTTCGACCCGCTCGCGGTACAAATGGCGCACCACGGTTTCGGCTGCGGCAAAATCCGCGTCAAAACTCACGGCGGCAAAGGTCGCCTCCAGCGCATCCGCCAGAATGGACGGCCGGTTAAAACCGCCGCTCTTAAGCTCGCCCTCGCCCAGATACAGCTCGTCCCCCAGCTTGAGCAGCTGGGCCAGTTCGGACAGGGTCTGCTGATTCACCAGATTGGCGCGCAGACGCGATAGCTCGCCCTCGGTCAATTGCGGAAAGCGGTCATACAGCATGCGGGCGACGGTATAGTTGAGAATACTGTCGCCGACAAACTCCAGTCGCTCGTTGTTGGGCGTGCCGTAGCTACGGTGCGTCAAAGCCTGACGCAGCCACTCGGGACGGGTAAAACGGTAGCCTAATGCCTCGCTGAGGCGGCGAAATCGGATATCTTTATGTTGAGTCACGGCTTAGGGTTGCATGCCGGCTTTTTGGCCAGCGTGAATGTTGAAATCGAAAAGCAGGCTCACATTGGAGACCATCGGTACTTCACGGCGCCAGGCAACGGTAATGGCCGGCTGCTGGCCGACCGGCGCGTAGATGCGCAAGTCTTGCGGCTTGATCGAGCTGATATCGTTTACCCCGGCACGGCGGGCAAATTCCTGACGCAAGCCCCACTCGCCCTCGGGCGCCGGATTCTTGGCCATATCATTCAAGGCATTCTTGATCTCGAAATACTCGGAATAAACCGGTACCACACGGAAAAACCCCAGTATCAATGCACCAGCCAGCAGTATCGTCATCAAAAGCGACACCACAGATAAACCGTATTCCCGAGAACGCATACGCTCTGCTCCTGTTTTTAGCTGATAGTTATCATGGCGACGAAAGCCGCATTCTAAACCTGCTGGCACGCGCGGCCAAATGTGGCGAATGAAAAAGCCCGGCCCCGCAGCGGTACAGGCGGGACCCGGGCAGTCAAAAGGCGAAACCGTTACTCTATTTTCATTCCGATGCGCGAAAAATCACCGAAATTCATCCAGATCAGGAAAGCTTTGCCCACTAGCAGATCATCGGCAACAAAGCCCCAGTAGCGGCCATCCAGACTGTTGTCGCGATTGTCGCCCAGCATGAAGTAGTGGCCCTGTGGCACTTTGCACACAAAACCGTCTTCAGCATACTGGCAATTATCGCGATACGGGAAGTCGCGCACCTGTGCCGGATCATAGACTGGCGCCTGAGGACTCTTCAGCACCTTATAGGTCTTGGCCTCAGGTGTGGATGGCAGGGTTTCAATGTACTGGTCGTTCCGTATCATCGCCAGACCCTGCTCCAGATAGTCATAAGTACCATCCGCCACATCCGGCACGGCCTTGCCGTTGATAGTCAGACTCTTGTTGCGGTACTCGACCGTGTCCCCCGGCAGCCCGATCACACGCTTGATGTAATCGACGCGCGGGTTAGGCGGGAAATTGAACACCGCCACATCACCACGCGCAACTTCATGCACCGGCACTATCACCTTGTTCAGCACCGGCACCCGTATGCCGTAGGTGAATTTATTGACCAGAATGAAGTCGCCAACAATCAGCCCCGGCCGCATGGAACTGCTGGGAATCTGGAACGGTTCGGCAATAAACGAGCGCAGCAGGAATACCACCAGAATGATGGGGAAAAAGCCCTTGGCGTTGTCGACCATATGGCCGGGCTCTTCGCCCGGCGCTCGGCGGCGTGCCAGATAGAACTTATCCAGCGCCCAGCCAAAGCCGGTCACCAGCACAATCACCAGCATCACGGCTGAAAAGCTCATCCAGCTCGACAGCACGCCGAAGCAGCCGACCAGCAAGGCGATATAGCCCCACTGCACGGCAGCCGGCCACTCTTTGGCGCCCGCCTCTTTCTTGCCGGCCGACGCGATCAGCGCAATGCCGACTACCGCTACAACGACAAACACCCAGAACAGATTCCCGCTCACTTATTTGTCCCCTACTTGCAAGATGGCGAGGAAGGCTTCCTGCGGAATTTCCACATTACCCACCTGCTTCATGCGGCGCTTACCGGCTTTCTGCTTTTCCAGCAGCTTTTTCTTACGGGTAATATCGCCGCCATAGCACTTGGCCAGCACGTTCTTACGCAAGGCCTTGATGGTTTCGCGCGCGATAATGTGCGCACCGATGGCCGCTTGCACCGCGATATCGAACATCTGGCGCGGAATCAGTTCGCGCATCTTGGCGGCAACGGCACGGCCGCGGAACTGGGCGCTCTGACGGTGCACGATCAGGGACAGCGCATCCACCTTCTCGCTATTGACCAGAATATCCAGCTTGACGAGGTCGGATGCCTGATATTCCTTGAAGTCGTAGTCAAGCGATGCGTAGCCGCGGCTGGTGGACTTGAGCTTGTCGAAGAAGTCCATCACCACTTCATTCATCGGCATATCGTAAGTCAGCATCACCTGGCGGCCCAGATACTGCATATTGCGCTGCACGCCACGCTTGCCGTTACACAAGGTCATCACCGCACCGACATACTCCTGCGGCAGCAGGATATGGGCGGTAATGATGGGTTCGCGGATTTCTTCCACCTTGGCAGGATCCGGCAGCTTGGACGGGTTTTCCACATGGATCACCTCGCCGTCCTTCATCAGTAGCTCGTACACCACGGTAGGTGCCGTGGTGATCAGGTCCATATCGAACTCGCGCTCGAGACGTTCCTGCACAATTTCCAGATGCAGCAGCCCCAGGAAACCGCAACGGAAGCCGAAGCCCAGCGCCTGCGACACTTCCGGCTCGTACTTGAGCGAAGCATCGTTCAGTTGCAGCTTTTCCAGCGCATCGCGCAGATTATCGTAGTCGTGGCTTTCCACCGGATACAGACCGGCAAACACCTGCGACTGGACTTCCTTAAAGCCCGGCAATGCTTCGGCCGCCGGCGTTTTCATCAAGGTAATGGTATCGCCCACTTTGGCCGACTTGATGTCCTTGATACCGGCAATGATAAAGCCCACCTCGCCGGCCCTAAGCTCGCTGCGCTGCAAGGCTTTAGGCGTGAATACGCCGACCTGCTCGCACAGATGCTCGGCACCGGTGGCCATGAACTTGATCTTGTCCTTGGGCTTGATCACGCCGTCCTTGACACGCACCAGCATCACCACGCCGACGTAGTTATCAAACCACGAATCGATAATCAGCGCCTTGAGCGGGGCATCCACATCGCCGACCGGCGGCGGAATCTTGGCAATCAGGGTTTCGAGGATATCCTCGATACCGATACCGGATTTAGCCGAAGCGCGCACCGCATCGATGGCCTCGATACCGATGATGTCTTCGATTTCCTGACAGACGCGCTCTGGCTCGGCAGCCGGCAAATCGATCTTGTTCAGCACCGGCACCACCTCGACCCCCAGGTCGATGGCGGTATAACAGTTGGCAACGGTCTGGGCTTCTACACCTTGCGAAGCGTCCACGACCAGCAGCGCGCCTTCGCAGGCGGACAGCGAACGCGACACTTCATAGCTGAAGTCGACGTGTCCCGGTGTGTCGATCAGGTTGAGGTTGTAGACCTCGCCATCCCGCGCCTTGTAATGCAAGGCTGCAGTCTGCGCCTTGATGGTAATGCCACGCTCTTTCTCAATATCCATTGAGTCGAGCACCTGGGCGCTCATTTCGCGTAGATCCAAGCCACCGCAGAACTGGATAAAACGGTCAGCCAGCGTGGATTTGCCGTGGTCGATATGGGCAATGATAGAAAAATTGCGTATGTGTTTCATCAGGCTCGCAGACAACAAAAAGACGAGGGCACGTAGTGCGCCCTCGTACAGGTATCAATTAGTGCGCGATTCTAGCGGATTTCGCCGGCATGTGCAGCCAAACGTTCCGCCAGAGCGGCTTCATCCAAGTGCCAGTGGCAGATCTCGCCCTTTGCATCCAGCAACACGGGCACCAGTTCGTTGTACTTTTCTTCCAGCACCGGGTCGGCATCCACGTCGACAATATCCAGCTCAAAGCCGTAGCGCGCCTGCCAGGGCAATAGTGCATCACGCATGGCATGGCACAGGCTGCAATAATCGCGGAACATCAGCGTCAGCGTCATTTTTACTCCAAGGGCCGGTTTTTTGAACGGCAAGTACGAGCCGGCGCGGCCACAATGGCGTCAGGGTCCAGCTTACTGGCAATATGAGGCTGAAAACGCCCATCCTCCGACAGGCGTTGCGCCCGGCGGCGCACCAGCAGCAAGCTCAGCAGCAAGCAACCCAAACCGGCAAGCGCCGACGCCATCTCGCCAAACAGTGCGCCCAGCAGCGCGCCGGCGAACAAGGCTAACAGCGGCAAGACATACATCAGCAACACACTTTGTCTCAGGCTTTTTTCCGGCACGGCCACCATCACCTGGTCCCCGGCCCCTACACCCAGGCTATCCAGCACCCGGAACACCGGATCACGCCCGCTAAACAGGCGCGCGATACTCAAGGAACGACAACCGCCCTCAGCATCACACTGACCGCATGGCGAATGCGGCTTGGGCTCGACCCAGGCCGCACCGGGCTCGACGCGCAATACGCGTGCTTCGGTTTCAATCATGATTTTTTAACAAGCCGCAGATGACGGGCAATGGCCTGCAAGCCGGCATCAGGCAGATCCCCCACCAAGGTCAAACGGTACTCGCCCTCATTGTCTGTAGCTACCGAAATAGGCCCATGCGTCAGATGAGGCGCCGGTTTGGCATCCTTGGCATACTCGACAAACAGAGAAAACACGGCCAGACCATCGCTATACACCCGGTGCTGAACCGGTGGTGCACCATCATTACCCGGCATTTTACGCATGACAGAACGCAGCAGCCGAAAACCCGGCGGAATGCCTTTGATCTCTAGCGACTCCACTCCCTCTTCAGCCTTCACGGCAGAAGCAGAGGATGCTGCGCTTAAGGGATAAACCGGCTGCACACTCACCTTGGCGCGCGGTGCGCGATCATCCAGATCAATAAAGCTGAACAACTCGACCACATCCTGCTGTGCATCCAGCGTGACCCACTTCAGCGGCAGCTGACTGGCCTTATCCAGACAAACGCGCTGTGTATAGCGCTGCCCGGCTTCCAGCGATTTCAACTGCCACCATTGGCATTCGCGCGACGCTACCCTATCCGAGCCCAAGCGGCTTAGGGCATAGCCATCAGCCAGCATGGCCACATTATCCGGCAGAATGGCCGGAAACAGCTTGGCACTGCTTATTTTTGCTGCCAGCAGCGAATGCTCGTCCGGAGCGGACGTAATCAGCACGTCGCCATGACGGATAATCTCGCGCGGCAAGCCATCCAGCGAAACACGGCGCTCCCTGACTTTCCCCTTGCTGACTGAACGCTGGATACGGAAGGTCTCGGATGCAGAACCTATCTGGTGCAGGTAACTGCCGGACAATGTTTGCTGGCGTGCAACCTGCGCAGCCTTGCCAAGCAAGGCCCAGTCATCATCAGGACCGGCCTGTACCAGAGGTGCCAGCAACATGCCGAAAAAAACACAAAACCTGAACTGCATCAATGTGCTGCCTTGTCACGCGCTGGCACATAGGCAACCCGCCGCTGCGAGCCGTCTATTGTCCCCGCCATTTCCTGATGCGCCAGCAGATAAGGTGCATCTACCGCTGTAGCCGGGCTGAACACCTGGGCTTCGCTTGCTTTGGCCACCACCATTTCCGACTCATCCTGCTGCCAGCCCATCCAGCCGACAACGGCCGCGCAAGCAACCGATGCGGCCAATGCATAATGGCGCAGCTTTCGGGAAGGCAAAGGCCAGCGTCTGGCCGGCGCCAAAACAGTAGGCTCATCACGCAGGCGCTCACTGACTTCGCGCCGCACATCCAGCGCAAGACCCCCGCCCCCGCGCATGGCATCCCCGATCAGCTGATAGGTATCCCAGCTATCCTTCAATGCCTTATCCGCCTGTAAATCCGTGATGGCCGCGTGTGCCGCTGCATCATCCAGCGCATCGTCCATCAAAGCAGAGATATTTTCTTTCATCACTACCACCTCTTGTCTTTTGCCGTATCCAGCAAGGGGCGCAACTGCGTTGCAATCGCTTCACGCGCACGGAAAATACGCGACCTGACCGTACCAATCGGACAATCCATCACTTGGGCGATTTCCTCGTAGCTGAGACCATCCATTTCACGCAGGGTAATTGCCGTACGCAACTCCTCAGGCAACGCATTCACCGCCTGGTTAACCGTCTCCACGATCTGGCGGTTCATCATGTCCGCTTCGGGCGTATGGTAATCCGGCATCTGATCGCCCAGATCAGCGACCTCGCCATCTTCATCCTCGACCCCGGCCTTGAACACAGGTCTTCGACCATTGGCACTGAGAAAGTTCTTGGCCGTATTGATTCCGATACGATATAGCCAAGTGTAAAAAGCGCTCTCACCCCGAAATGACGGCAATGCCCGGTAGGCCTTGATAAAGGCCTCCTGTGTCACATCCTCAATGTCCGCGCTGTCCTTGATAAAGCGCGACAACAAGCGCCCCAGGCGTCTTTGATACTTGGAAACCAACAAATCAAAGGCGCGCTTCTCCCCACGCTGGACGCGTTCCACCAATTGCTGATCGAGTTCCCGATCACTCATTCTTGTTTACAGCTCCTGATTTTTTCTATGCTTGCTGTCCAGATTTTTATAGTCATCTCTTATGACTCCTCTGCTCCGGATAAGTTCGACCGTAATAAGCCGTCACCTTAACAGAGCACATTGCAAAGCAAAACCGACAAGCACCAGCTTCTGACCATTGCACGTACTTCCAAACGTGCGTTTACCAGACAAAAACACAACAAGCGGCAAAAAAACAGCTGGGTGCAAGAAAAATAATGCCCTCGCCATTTACGAACTTACCAAGCACTTGCTAGAATTTGGAATAATCACTCAGCCAACACATCATCAAGGAGCCGCCAGATGCATACCCCGGGTCAACGTTTCCGTCTTGCCGTCGAGCAGGAAAAGCCGCTGCAGGTTGTCGGCGCGGTCAATGCCTATTTTGCCCGTCTTGCCGAGCACTCCGGCTTCAAAGCCATTTATCTGTCCGGCGGCGGTGTCGCCGCCTGCTCCTGCGGCATTCCCGATCTTGGCATCACCACCCTGGAAGACGTACTGATCGATGTACGCCGCATTACCGACGTCACCGAACTGCCACTCTTGGTCGACATCGATACCGGCTGGGGCGGCGCATTCAATATCGCCCGTGCCGTGCGCAACCTGGAAAAAGCCGGTACCGCCGCCGTGCATATTGAAGACCAGGTCCAGCAAAAACGCTGCGGCCATCGCCCTAACAAGGCCATCGTCAGCAAGGAAGAGATGGTTGACCGCGTGAAGGCCGCCGTCGATGCCCGCCGTCAGGATATGGTGATCATGGCGCGCACCGACGCACTGGCAGTCGAAGGCCTGGAATCGGCCATCGAGCGCGCCATCGCCTGCGTCGAGGCCGGCGCCGACATGATCTTCCCCGAAGCGATCACCGATCTTGCCATGTACAAGCAGTTTGCCGAAGCGGTGAAAGTGCCGGTACTGGCCAACATCACCGAGTTCGGCTCCACCCCGCTCTATACCACCGAACAACTGGGCAATAACGGCGTCTCACTGGTGCTCTATCCGTTGTCGACCTTCCGCGCCGCCTCCAAAGCCGCGCTGAATGTCTACGAGGCACTGCGCCGCGACGGCACCCAGGCCAATGTGGTCGACACCATGCAGACCCGTATGGACCTGTACGATCACCTCGGCTACCACGACTACGAACAAAAACTGGACGCCCTGTTTCAACAGGAAAAAAACAAATAATCCGCGTCCGCCCCGCTATCTGCAAAGGAGAATCACATGACTGAAGTCGTCATCGGCAAGCCGAAAAAATCCGTCGCCCTGTCCGGCGTAGCCGCCGGCAATACCGCACTGTGCACCGTTGGCCGTACCGGCAATGATTTGAGCTATCGCGGCTACGACATTCTCGACATCGCCGACCGTTGCGAATTCGAAGAAGTCGCCTACCTGCTGGTTCATGGCAAGCTGCCCAATGTGGCTGAACTTGCCGGCTACAAGGCCAAACTCAAGGCGCTGCGCGGCC